>JAYEFQ010000013.1:0-25273 GCA_034658655.1 Bacteroidota bacterium | reverse complement strand
TCCTTATGATTGCTCTCTATATTGGTAACGACCCATTCATCACCAAAATCTATCAATAAATTGAAAAAATCTTTTGTGAAATTTATACCCCAAAATTAAAAATTTCCACTAAATTTGCAGTAGAACCACTAAAATAAAGAATATTAACTTAATGTAAGGAGATTTAAAAATGAAAAAAACAACAACAACATTAATTTTAGCAACAGTTGCATTGATGATTTCAACAAATCTTTTTGCACAAGAAACGAAAGATGTTAAAGGGGCAAAAGACAATTCTTTGATTTCAAGATTTGATAATTCTTTTATTGCTTATTATAATTCTGTTAAATGGGATACTTATATTTTACCTATTTCAAAAGTTATAAAAGTTGAAGGGCAAAATGATTGGAAAAAAAAGTTAATATTAGAAGGGGAAGTAAATAGAATTCAATATACAACAGATAAAGAAAACAATGCAGCTTTTGTTTATATGAATTATTTATCAGCCTTAAGAAAATCTGATTGGGAAATACTATTTAGTGGTAATAGCGCTAATGAGCTTGGAAATTCAAGTTATGAATGGCAATATACGATGTTTGGAGAAGGATTAAGATTGGGGGATAAATTCGGAGGAAAATATGGTTTTCGAGGTGATGATTATGCCTATATTGCTACAAAAATTGAAGATAACGACACATCTTACTATGCTATGATTTACATTATTGAGAAAGATAATTTTACAATGATAAATCAAGATATTATAAAAGTTAAAAATCCTGATTTAGGGTTGGTTACTACAAAACAGTTAACTGAAAAAATTGATAACGAGGGGCATTTGGCGTTAGATGGTATTTTTTTTAAAACAGGCAAGGCTGCTATCACAGAAAAATCTATTCCTGCTTTAAAAAATATTGCTGAGTATTTGAAAAATCACAAAAATAAAAGGTTTTTTATAGTAGGACATACAGACAATGTGGGAAATTTTCAAGCTAATATGACTTTATCTGAAAATAGAGCAAAAGCTGTAATGGATGTATTAATTGTTAAATATAGTGTTGATAAAAATCAATTACAGGCTTATGGAATAGCAAATTTATCTCCAAAGATTTCTAATTCAATCGATAAAGGAAAAGCAAAAAACAGACGAGTTGAGATAGTAGAACAATAATTACTACTGCCAATACGCGGTCATAAAACATTGGGGGCGAGGTGATTATTTTGATAATTTCATTAAACATCAGATTAAATCAGGAAAATATTCTTCTGTAAGTGAAGTTGTGAGAACTGCTTTGAGAATGTTTGAATACGAAGAATCTAAAAAAAAACAGAACTTATAAAAGAATTGAAAAAAGGAGAAAAATCTGGTTTTATAAAAGATTTTGACCGAACATCTTTATTAAAAAACCTTCATCAAAAATATTTGATTGAATAATGAAATATAAAATCAGTCAAGAAGCAAATAGAGATATTGAAAATATTTGGCTTTACACGATTGAAAAATGGTCAATAGAATAGGCTGATAGATATTTCAACTTGATAATGGATGAAATAGAATATCTCGCAGAAGACCCAAAATCAGGGAAAGATTATAGTAAAGTAAGAAAAGGATATTTTCGTTCTCGAATAAAATCACATTTTATTTTCTATAAAATCAATAGGGAGAACGAAGAAATTGAAATTAATTTGGCATGAAAAGCGAATCAATAATTATCATAAACCATGTCAAAAAAATCAGCAAGTGCATTTTTAGCGGATTTGGATCTACATGAAAATTGGTTTACAAAACCTGCTATAACAACAGTTTTCCCTGATTTTGTTGTTAAATATCCTGCGTAAGCATAAACACGCTTTATCGAGCCAGATTTCCCATGAAACTTCCCGTTAAACCCCTTATTATGACCGAAATAACGAAGCGTCCCAGATTTCCCGCTCACAGGCAATGAGTTTTTAAACGCCTCATTCATTTCGCTATCATGCATCGCTTTAAGTATAAAAGCAATTTGCTCTGCACTGATTTGATTAAATGGCGACAAACCACACAAATCTTCAAGTATAAATCCTTCAGTATCCATTCCTTGCTTTTCCCAAAAACGAATAATCTCCGCAGCAGCACGTTCAAGATTTGAATCGGCTGCAAAAAGAGATCCAATCATATTTGCATACAAATTAATGCTCCGATGATTCGTCATATGAATTAAACGCTCTAATTTTGGAGAAGCTGTTTTAAGTAATAAATTCGTTTCCTTTGGCAAAAAGGTTTCTGTGTTGTATGTTCCGCTTACCGGAACACCTGCCGCAATTAAATGCTGATGATAATGTTGAGCCAGTAGCTTAGCAGGATCAGGAATTGCTGCTTTCACAACAAAAGATTTATAGCCTTTAGGTAAAGTTCCGAGAATTAAACGTTTGTCAGCCTCCGGCCCACCAAAAACATAGGCTTGATCTCCACCGCCATCGGCTATCTTAACTTGACTTTCAAACCCCAAACCGATATCATCAGGGACAACACTTGCTATTTTGGCAATATTTCCGATTGCACCCATGGTATTAAAGCGCAATTGATATAAATTATCATACACATTTAACTGACTTGGTGAGGCTCCAAAATGATTTGAAATATCTTCCCACAACCACGTTCTTGGAACTTTTTCCATCAAAAATTCTGGTTCTATTGCAATAATATCACCTTGAATTCGCTTTATTCCGGCATTTTTTATTTGAATCACCCAATTTTGAATGAAAGAAACCGGTTGATAATAATGCTCCTGATATTTTAATGAACCTAAGGTCGGATCTCCGCCGCCAAGAATATAAACATTCCCGTTCAAAACTCCGTTTGTAATTTCACCGCTGACAAATAGCTTGGTTTCAAACACTGCATCTTTCCCAAATTTCAACAGTGCAGAAGCAGTCGGTACAATTTTCAACACAGAGGCCGGTATCATGCTTTGATTTGCGTGATATGACAGCAATTCTTTTCCCGTTTCGGCATCAATAACAAGATAAGAAACATTCGCCTGTTTAAGATTTGCATTCTCGTTAAGTAATTGTGCATCTGCCAATAAAGCAATTAAACAAAACGATAAAACGACAAGGATTTTTTTCATAATAAAACTCAATATTTTCACATTGTGAATGTACAAAAATTGTGCATAATCTGAAATATCACAAAACCCTTTGTTCCTAAACAACAAAAAACTAAATTTGTCCCTTTTAAAAGGAAACAACATGAACAAATCAACACATAAAACAATGCTTGTCATTTTAGACGGCTGGGGCCTTGGAAATCATGATAAATCGGATGTCATTTCAAATACACCGACTCCATATTTCGATTCACTCATGAAAAACCATCCAAATTCTCAATTGGCGCCAAGTGGAGAAAATGTTGGATTACCTGAAGGGCAAATGGGAAACTCAGAAGTCGGACACTTAAATATTGGCGCAGGACGCATTGTATATCAAGACCTTGTGAAAATTAATTTGGCAATAAAAGACGGTAGCTTTTTTAAAAATGAAAGCTTGGTTAACGCGATGGAAACAGCTAAAGCTAAAAATAAAGCCATTCATTTTCTTGGCTTAGTATCTCCGGGAGGTGTTCATTCAATGGATTCGCATTTGGTTGCGCTTTCTCAAATGGCAGGAAAATTTAATCTCGATAAGGTATTTATTCACGCCTTAACCGATGGTAGGGATACTGATCCACAATCAGGAAAAGGATATGTCGAAAATCTTCTGAAAAAAATTGAAGACACACCCGCAAAATTAGCAAGTCTCGTTGGTCGCTATTATACCATGGACAGAGACAAACGTTGGGAACGAATTAAAGTCGGATATGATTTGATGATGCACGGAAAAGGGACTCCGAGCAAAGACATTCTGAATAGCTTGCAAACATCATATGATCAAGGCGTTACCGATGAGTTTATCAAGCCAATTGTCATGACAAATGAACAAGACAAACCCGTAGGAACCATTCAAGAAGGCGATGTTATAATTGCATTTAATTTCCGTACTGACAGACTTCGTCAAATTACACAGGCATTGACACAGCAAGATTTTCCTGAGCATGACATGAAAACAATTCCCTTGCATTATTACACTATGACTAAGTACGATGAAGGTTTTAAAAACATCAATATAATCTACGATAAAGAAAATGTGAAAAACACATTGGGTGAATATCTTTCCGCTAAAAATTTGAAGCAACTTCGTATTGCTGAAACAGAAAAATATGCTCATGTAACATTTTTCTTCAGCGGAGGACAAGAAAAACAATTTCACGGAGAATCCAGAATCATGGTATCATCTCCTAAAGTCGCCACTTACGACTTACAACCCGAAATGAGTGCCCCTAAAATTGCAGACAAATTGGTAAAAGAATTAAAAGATGAAACTCACGATTTTATTTGTCTAAACTTTGCAAATGGTGATATGGTCGGTCATACAGGAGTATATTCAGCAATTCAAAAAGCAGTACAAACGGTGGATCATCAATTAGAAAAAGTGGTGGAAACTGCAAAATTTCACAATTATGATGTCATCATTATTGCAGATCATGGGAATGCTGACAATGCCTTAAATGAAGATGGAAGCCCTAATACAGCACACTCCTTAAACCCGGTTCCATTCATCGTGGTAACAGAGCGATATGCAGTTGCAAAAAATGGCAGACTGGCTGATGTTGCCCCAAGTATTTTAACATTAATGAATCTGGAAATTCCCGAAGAAATGACAGGTTCAAATCTTATTTCATAAACAAATATGATACCGATTGGTGATGCATTAGTCAGTTTAGATGTTTTTGAAAAAAAATTCATCTGCGACATTAGCAAGTGCAAAGGTGCATGTTGCGTTGAAGGCGATTCGGGAGCTCCTCTTACTGAAGATGAGGAAAAAATCATTCGTGATATTTTCCCGAAACTGAAAGCCTTAATGAAGCCGGAATCCATTGAACGAGGCAAAACAAAAGGGCTCAGCTTTGTTGATCAAGAAGGAGAATTAGTAACAATGATTCATGAAAATTCCGGTGAGTGTATTTTTGCAATTCAAGAAAACGGGATAAGCATTTGTGCTATTGAAAAATTGTGGGAAGCCGGCGAAATTAGTTTTAGGAAACCGGTTTCATGCCATTTGTACCCAATTCGAGTCAAGGAATATCCGATTTTTACGGCAGTAAATTATGATGAATGGGACATTTGCGATGCAGGATTAATTAAAGGTAAAGCAGCAGGTTTGCCATTATATCGTTTCTTAAAAGATGCGTTAATCAGGCGCTTTGGTGCAGATTGGTACGCTCAATTAGAAATTGCTGCAAAAGATTTAATCAACGATTAATACCAAAATTTTGTGTGTTTCGTTAAATAGAATTATATTTATCGTAATTTAATATACTGCATGAAACTGCGATTTATACATATCCTTTTTCTGATAGTCCTTTTGGGCGGCACACACGCTTTGGCTCAGAGTATAAACCCTCGATCTACAACTCCGAAAGACAAGTGGGACAGACGATTTCCCGAAATAAAAATTGGAGACAAAATTTATCAAACCGGGAGCAGCTGGCTTACTGTTGATTTTGGCATTGCAAATAGCTATATTCTTGAGCAGCAAGAATTAAGCATGGCAATCGCTTATCACATACGTTACAAGCCGGTTTACTTTAAATTCGGATATCATTATTCAGACGAAACATTTTTTTTGAATAGAAATCGACTCGGAAATATATCGTATCATAATGACATCATTGCAGCAGCAGGCTTACGATATGAATTACGCTATTTTAATCTGGCATTTTTCATTGGACCGACCTTTGCTTTCGGGTTGATTGAAGCCCCTGAAAACGACTTATTTGGAAAAGGATACATAGCACTTGGTGCTGTGCCAGAATTGCAATTAACATACAAGTTTTTTTATGATATAGGCATCGGAACATCCCTTTACGGAAGTTTTAACAAACATTATCAAGCCGTAGGAATCCGCTTGCATATCTATTTTTCAGGAGCATATAGAGGAGTTTATTAAAATTATATAACTATGGAAAATGTAAAAAAGTACATTGAAGAAAACAAAGACAGATTTCTTGAAGAACTATTCACGCTGATTCGGATACCGTCTATCAGCTCATTATCAGCACACAAAGACGACATGCAACTTTGTGCAGATCAGTGGAAAAAACTGATTTTAGAAGCAGGTGCGGACAAAGTAGAGGTTATTCCAAGCGATGGAAACCCGGTAGTTTACGGTGAAAAAATCATTGATCCTAAAAAACCAACTGTTTTGGTTTATGGACATTATGATGTAATGCCAGTTGACCCAATTGAAAAATGGGACACAGTGCCTTTCGAACCGGTAATTAAAGACGGAAAAATTTGGGCTCGTGGTGCTGATGACGATAAAGGACAGTCATTTATGCACGCAAAAGCCTTTGAATTCATGGTGAAAACTGACAGCTTACCATGTAATGTGAAATTCATGATTGAAGGTGAAGAAGAAATTGGCTCGCCAAATCTTGGTAAATGGTGTGAAGAACATAAAACTATGTTAGATGCTGATGTAATTTTGGTATCTGATACCGGAATGATTGCTCCGGATATTCCTTCCATCACAACCGGACTTCGTGGATTAGCTTATTGGGAAGTTGAAGTAATTGGTCCAAACCATGACCTTCACTCAGGATTATTTGGAGGCGCTGTTGCAAATCCTATCAACACCATAACTGAAATGATTGCAAGTCTGATAGATGAAAACAATCGTATTACAATTCCCGGATTCTATGATGACGTAATTGAAGTTAGTGATGAAGAGCGAGCAAAGTTAGCAGAAGCTCCTTTTAATGTGGAAGAATACAAAAAAGCGATTGATGTTAAAGCATTACGTGGTGAAAAAGGATTTACTCCAACTGAACATACCGGCATCCGCCCATCATTAGACGTTTGCGGAATTTGGGGTGGTTATACCGGCGAAGGGGCAAAAACGGTACTTCCTTCAGCTGCTTATGCAAAAATTTCAAGCCGTTTGGTACCAAATCAGGATTATAAAAAAATTGAAAAATTATTTAAAGATCATCTCGAAAGCATCGCTCCTGACTATGTAAAAGTGAATGTTAAATATTTACATGGTGGAGCTGGATATGTTTGCCCAATTGATTTTCCAGCTTATAAAGCTGCTGAAAAAGCATTCGCCGAAACATTCGGAAAAACACCTGTACCAGTTCGTTCAGGTGGTAGTATTCCAATTATTTCAACTTTCGAGCAAGTATTAGGTATAAAATCTGTACTTATGGGATTTGGCTTGGAATCAGATGCAATTCACTCACCAAATGAAAATTATCCATTATTCAATTTCTTCAAAGGAATTGAAACCATTCCTTACTTCTACAAATATTTTGCAGAAATGGAGTAAAATGAAAATGAAAACTAAGAAATGCAGTCACTATGTGGCTGCATTTTTTATTGATAAAATTGGGTTCAATTCAAAAAGAATAGCATATAGTGATTTGATTGTAAAATTATTCAACCACTGTATCTATTACTTGCCATGAGGTGTTGTCCGGATTTTGTGTGTACATATTATACCATTTATTAATCAAAATTATAAGTGTAATACCGATGTAGATTCAACACCGATAGGCGTAGCATATCGGTAGTTTTGAATCACAATCGGTAATATTTTCCATTTTTCCGCTTGCCGTGTCGAAGGAATATAAACCACAAATGATTGCAAAAATTCAAATTGCAAAAAATGTACAGTTTATTTTCTTCGTCTGAAACAGCATGTAACGCTATTTTGGATTTAGAATTTTATCAATGTTTCGCATTACATCAAACCATTGTTCAATGATGATTTCGTCCAAAACCCATGCTTGATGATTTAATATGCCAAAACCTGATTTTTCATCGAAATGTGTTTCAAAAGACAAATTGGTCTCATTTAATCCAAACACACAGAAGGTTTTAGTGTTTAATCCGATTTTAATTTTTTCTTGCAATAGATAGTTTGATAAGTGCTTGGAAATGAACGAATCTCCATGTCCTTTAATGGCAAAATTGCGGTCGAAATTGCCGCTTCCAGAACGAATTGCTTTTTTATAAAAACTCGGATTTAATTTATCCAAAATGTCTTTTTTGCGAATTTTGAGTCTCTCTGTTTGGTATGCGTCTAAAGCAGTGTAAACCCCTGAATGGTATGTGTAATCACCTCTTGATTTGTAATAATCACCATATAGGATGAAAAATAAGTTCGGATTTTCATTGTCCTGAATACTCACTTCTCTTCGGTGTTTAGGCAAGCTTTTTCGTCCAACCATATTGATAGGTAATTGAACCTCTTCAGAATGAATTTTCCGAGACGTTTTATTTGCAAATGAGTTTAATAAATCAATATTGCTTTTCATGCCGTAAACTAAAAAATCAGTATTTGAATCATGTCTTCGGTGTTTCAATATCAAAACTTAAAACTCGCTCCTGCATTAAATCCGAATGCTTTAAATGTATTGTTATCAAGAAAGATGTAATGATATTTAAAGTTGGCATTCAACGCAAAAGTGTAAGATAATTTATATTCAAAGCCAGGGACAATTGCCGTGCCGAGATATGATTTGGAAGCACTGATATTGCCGGTTGATGTGCCTTGACGATACATTCCGAAATTTAGTCCGAGAAATGGACGAAAATCGTTTAAATCGTAGCCGAGTTCTCCGACAAGTGTTACTGGCATCGTAAAGTTACTGTAGCTTCCGATCACATTTGAGCTTTGATAATAAAAGTAGTAAGCAAAATTTGCCCCCACCCTAAGATAATCAGTAACTCCATATTTTGCTTCTAATAAAAAACCGGGTTGCGATTGCGGTTCTTCAATATAGGGAATGTAAATTCCGACATCGGTATTTACGTACAATTGTGCTTTGCTTTTGTTAAATAATCCGGCACTAAATGCCATAATACAAAACATGATTATAATATTTCGTTTCATAAGGATTGATTTTGTTTTGTCGAAGATAGGAAAAAAATGTAGATGCACAAAGCCAATCGCAACCGACATTCAAATTTGGGAATGTTACTGCTTTTGGATAAAAAAAACCCTGACTACTGCCTAGGGTTTTTGCGGAGAGGAAGGGATTCGAACCCCCGGTCCGCGTAAGCGGACAACGGTTTTCGAGACCGCCCCGTTCGACCACTCCGGCACCTCTCCGTTTGTAAAACAAAGATAGTGTAGATATCTTAGAAACAAAAAGTAAAAATCGAAGATTTATTAAGGCATTTTTAATCAGCCATTCGATGTATTTTCTGGATTTTTTACGTTTGATTTGTAGTTCCCGTTTTCGAGCTTCAGCAAGTGTTTGGAATTCTTCTGAATATACAAGTTCCCAATCTTGAGTATGTCCGGTAAACCCTTTGTGTTTTTCGTTGTGTTTTATTATTCTCTGTTCCAGATTATTAGATGCTCCGATGTAGAATCTGTCTCTGCTTTCAGAAAAAAGAATATAAGTGTAAAACATTGTAAATTAGTTTAAATAAAAAAACCTCAGCTAAACTGAGGTTTTTTTGTGGGCGATATAGGATTCGAACCCTTGTCTGCCCACTGGCTGATATGACCATCCCGAGGTAAACTCGGGATGCTCAGAACCATTTATTTGTTGAGCTATCGCTTTAAACTTACTGGTTGTTAGTGAGTTAATTGTTAATCAGCCATTCGATGTATTTTCTGGATTTTTTACGTTTGATTTGTAGTTCCCGTTTTCGAGCTTCAGCAAGTGTTTGGAATTTTTCTGAATATACAAGTTTCCAATCTTGAGTATGTCCGGTAAACCCTTTGTGTTTTTCGTTGTGTTTTATTATTCTCTGTTCCAGATTATTAGATGCTCCGATGTAGAATCTGTTTCTGCTTTCAGAAAAAAGAATATAAGTGTAAAACATTGTAAATTAGTTTAAATAAAAAAACCTCAGCTAAACTGAGGTTTTTTTGTGGGCGATATAGGATTCGAACCTATGACCACTTGGGTGTAAACCAAGTGCTCTGAACCAACTGAGCTAATCGCCCTAATAATTTTAGAACTTTTGGCAATTAGTGTTTTTTCAGATATTATAAATTCTATTTGAACCTATGACCATCCCGAGATAAACTCGGGGTGCTCTGAACCAACTGAGCTAATCGCCCTAATAATTTTAGAACTTTTGGCAATTAGTGTTTTTTCAGACATTATAAATTCTATTTGAACCTATGACCATCCCGAGATAAACTTGGGGTGCTCTGAACCAACTGAGCTAATCGCCCTAATATTCTGTGAACATTTTACAATCACTTGTTTTTGTGAATGCGGATGCAAATTAAAGCTATTTTTTTTGAATTGCCAAATGCTTTTTGAAAAAAATCATAAAATTTCTGCTACGGTGAAAGTGCTGCCTCCGATAAAAATGAAATCATCTGAATTTGCAATTGCTTTAGCTTTTTTATAAGCGTCTCTGATATCGGGAATTAAATCGCCATTTAGTCCAAATTTATTTGCTTCTTTTTGTAATTCTGAAGCAGATAATGCTCTTGGAATTTTTGCTTCAGTGAAAATGTAATGTCCATTTTTTGGGAATAGTGGTAGTATTTTCTCTAAATTTTTGTCATTAACAATCCCCAAAACAATAATGAGGTTTTGATAACTAAATGATTTAATTTGATTGATGACATGGGTTAAGCCTTCTGTGTTATGAGCAACATCACAATAAGTTGTGGGTTTGTCGCTTAATTTTTGCCATCGCCCCATTAGATTTGTATTTGCTTTTACTTTTGAAATTCCATTTTTGATTTGTATTTCAGAGATACCCCACGTCTTTTTCTTAATGTCAAATGCATTCAGTACACTTGCAATATTTTCAATCTGATATTTTCCGGTTAAATCGGAACTTATTTTGATGGGGTTGTTGTCATGCAAATAATTTACATGCATTAAAGATTCATCATGTTGAAAGTCGATAAGTTTGTAGTTTTCAGTAGCCAAATGAATTGTTGTTTGCTTATTTTTTGCCTTATTTATAAAAACTTGATTTGTAATATTGTTTGATCTGCCAATTATTACCGGCACATTTGTTTTGATAATACCTGCTTTCTCTACAGCAATTTTCTTAATTGTATCACCTAGAAATGCAGTATGGTCAAACCCGATATTTGTAATTACAGATAATTCCGGATTAATTATGTTCGTGCTGTCTAATCTGCCTCCCATTCCGGTTTCTATAACCGCAAAGTCAACCTCTTCTTGTTTGAAATATTCAAATGCTAATGCGACTGTCATTTCAAAAAAGCTGGCTTCAAGCCCTTGAAATGTCTTAAGGTGCGTTGTCATGAAATCCAAAATCCATTGTTTTGGAATCATTTCCCCGTTGATGCGTATCCGTTCTCGGAAATCCACTAAATGTGGAGAGGTGTATAAGCCTGTTTTATATCCTGCTTCCTGCAGCACCGATGCCATCATGTGAGAAACAGAGCCTTTCCCGTTGGTTCCTGCTATATGAATGCATTTGTAATTTTTATGCGGATGATTAAACATCGCATCGATTTCTAAACTACGCTTTAAATTTGCTTTATAGGCTGCTTTTCCTTCCCTTTGATACATTGGAAGGGAGTGGAACATAATGTTGAGGCATTCGTCGTAGGTCATTTTGCGAGTTTTTTCAAGTCTTTTTCTAATAATACAGAAGCTGTTTTCCTACTAATTTTATGATAATCATAATAAAGCAGGTTTCCGGTTTCAGCATTTGCAATTAATTTCAAACAGTACCGGTTTTCTCCGGCTTTTATCAAATGCAAAACTAAGGTGTTTTTTCGATTTTCTGCGATGGCTGTATTAATTTTATCTTCATCAACAAATTTAAAGGGATAGGGATAAACATTTGCAAAAGCAGATTTTGTTCTTACTGATGATTCAATCTCATTTGTTTTTACCCACAGCTCATAATTTTCTAAATTAGTGGTTTGTGAGGTGAAATGATTCATGATGGATTTGCTGTTCGGATTTGATAATTTATCAACAGTTTCAATGTAGTTTTGGATAAACTTTAGCACTAATCCGTATTTGTATGAATAGCTTTCTGCATTTGTTTCTTTAACTGCTAACGGGACACCGATTAAATCAGGCATTTGATTCGTTTTTCCGCTTGGATGTCCTAATGATAGGAAGCAGTATAAGTAAGCAGTTTCTGTTTTATCTTTTTCTAAAGTAACAGGATTTAGATAAATGAATGAATTTGTTTTTTTCTTTGCTAATTTTTGAAAATCAGTAGCTTTAATAACTTCAAATTCTGTTATATACCAATGCTTTTTCATTGCCTCCTGCATTTCAATATTAAATTCAGAAATGAGTTGGTTTTCTAAAACTAAATAAGTCTTTGATTTTTTAAACTGCTGAATTTCATTTGCACTAGGAGCGATCATGAAATCTTGAGCTGAAAGTTTGACATTTGTCAAAATCAAGGCAATAATAAATGGATATGTAGCCCATTTAATTATGTGGAAAATAGACAGGATGTTTTTCATTGAATTGTCGAATATAGTAAAACATTAATTTCTTTTTCTTCCGTTTTCTTAAATCCATAAATTCTTGATAAAGGATAGTGTCTGTTTTAATGAGCACCTCAACTGTTTCATGACTAAAACGGTATGTTTTTCCGGTTCTTAAGTCAAGCATGAGTTGTAGATTTTCTGTTCGGGTATAACTTGAGGGACCGGTATATCGGTAATAAGGATCGTAAAACGGATCATGCATTTGGTTTTGCTGAATAATTACTTGAGCAACAAAATGGCTAATACTTCCAATATAAGGGATAATGTGAAATCTACCGAGATAGTAGATGTGAATTCTATCTTGATAAGCATATCCCCAAATATTTTCAATTGAAACGATTTTTTTATTCCCAAATTGATCAAAATATTCTAACTTTCCTTCTTCAATTAATGCTATTTCAGGGTCTGTTTCTCTTGGTGAGGGTAGATTGGTTTGTGAAAAAGGCAATGCTTCGTTATTTTTAAAATCGGGAAAATCTAAGAAAACCCCATCATTAAAATCATAAGACAGGTCGTATTTTACCATTTTTGTGGAGTCTTTAGTTTGGGCAATTGTGCTGCCTATTGTAAATAGCAGAGATATGATAAAAAAAATCGGTTTCATAGCGATTACGAACTTACAAAAATTTGATCGTTTTGTAAAGTTTTTTATGAAATTTCTCATAGGAAAGTGTGATATGAAGAAATCTGAAAATAAAATAAAACTTTGTTGTATGTCTTCATTGTTACAGAATAGATATTTACTACCTTTGAGCCGAGTTTAATTTTAACATTTTATATTGACTATGAAATCAATACGTTCTGTTCTAATTTCTGTTTATCACAAAGAGGGTTTAGCTCCGATTGTTCAAAAACTTAATGAACTTAATGTGAGTATCTACTCAACCGGTGGAACACAAAAATATATTGAGTCCTGCGGTGCTGAGGTAACGCCAGTTGAAGACATTACCTCATATCCTTCAATTTTTGGAGGTAGAGTTAAAACATTACATCCTAAAGTTTTTGGTGGAATTCTTAAACGTCGGGAGTTAGCCTCTGATGTTGAAGATGCTGAGAATTATAATATTCCCGATTTAGATTTGGTAATTGTCGATTTATATCCTTTTGAAAAGACGGTTGATTCGGGAGCAAGTCATGATGAAATTATCGAGAAAATTGATATTGGTGGTATCTCATTAATTCGTGCAGCAGCAAAAAATTATAATGATGTATTGATTATTTCAAACGTATCTCAATATGATAAGTTATTGAATCTGCTTGAAGATGATAACGGACAATCCGATATAGAAACCCGCCGAAATTTTGCAATGGAAGCTTTTGCGATCTCATCTCATTATGATACTGCTATTTTTAATTATTTTGATGATGGTGATTTGACGGCATTTCGTCAAAGTTTTAGTCCGGTTAGAACATTGAGATACGGAGAAAATCCTCATCAAAAAGCGCATTTCTTTGGAGATTTCGATTCCCTTTTTGATCAAATCCATGGAAAAGAAATTTCATACAATAATTTGCTGGATATTGATGCAGCAGTCTCATTAATTCATGATTTTGAAGACACAACTGTCGCGGTTTTAAAACATAATAATGCCTGCGGTTTGGCAAGTCGAAAACACTTAAAACAAGCTTGGGTTGATGCGCTTGCAGGAGATCCGGTTTCTGCTTTTGGAGGGATTGTTGTTGCTAATACAACCATTGATACAGAAACAGCAAATGAGATTCATAAAATATTTTTTGAGGTGATTATTGCACCTAGTTATACCGATGATGCTTTAAAGGTTTTAAAACAAAAGAAAAACCGCATTATCTTGATTCAAAAAGAGCAGAACTTGACTGGAAATCAGTTTAGAACTGCCTTGAATGGCGTGCTGTTTCAAGATCGAGATTTGAAAAGAGAAATGCCGGAAAATTTAAATAATGCAACGAATCGTTTGCCTGAAAAGGAGGAAATTGAAGATTTGTTATTCGCTAATCGCATTGTTAAGCATACCAAATCTAATGCTATTGTATTGGTTAAAAACAAACAATTATTGGCAAGTGGGGTAGGGCAAACATCTCGTGTCGATGCATTGAAACAAGCGATTCATAAAGCAAAATCGTTTAATTTTAATTTAGATGGCGCGGTTATGGCTTCTGATGCATTTTTCCCATTTAAGGATTCCGTTGAAATTGCACACGAAGCAGGAATTAAAGCTGTTATTCAACCTGGCGGATCAATTCGTGACCAAGAATCTGTGGATTTTTGTAATGCGCATGAAGTGGCTATGGTTTTTACCGGAATACGACATTTTAAACATTAAGAAATTTTATTAACTTTAAGCCTAAAAATTTAGTCAATGGGTATATTTTCCTTTTTAACACAAGAAATCGCTATCGATTTGGGGACGGCAAATACCATTATTATCTATAATGATAAGATTTTGGTTGATGAACCTTCAATTGTTGCCTTAGATGAAAAGACAGGTGAAATGATAGCAATCGGTCATAAAGCGAGGCAAATGCATGGTAAAACACATGCAAATATTAAAACAATACGCCCTTTACGTGATGGTGTCATTGCTGATTTTCATGCCGCTGAAATAATGATTCGCGGAATGATAAAAATGATTAATAAAAAGAAACGTTGGGTTAACCCGTCACTTAAAATGGTTATTTGTATCCCTTCAGGGAGTACAGAAGTTGAAATTCGGGCTGTAAGAGACTCTTCTGAGCATGCGGGCGCGCGTGAAACATATCTTATTTACGAACCTATGGCTGCTGCAATAGGGATTGGTGTTGATGTTGAAGCCCCAGACGGAACAATGGTTATTGATATTGGTGGTGGAACAACTGAAATTGCAGTAATTTCTCTTGGTGGAATTGTCTGTAATAAATCGATACGTGTTGCCGGTGATGAACTTACCGATGATATTATGGAGTATTTGAGGCATCAGCACAATATTAAAATTGGAGATCG
The DNA here is from genome assembly GCA_034658655.1 of Bacteroidota bacterium. Lineage (GTDB taxonomy): Bacteria > Bacteroidota > Bacteroidia > Bacteroidales > ML635J-15 > JAQIBY01. The sequence continues at coordinate 9,786 of JAYEFQ010000013.1, read as the reverse complement.
CACAGCTGAAAATATAAAGATTAGAGTTGGCGCTGCAATGAAAGAACTTGATGATCCCCCAGAAGATTACATAATTCGGGGTCCACATCAAATGACAGCACTCCCAATTGAAATTCCGGTTTCATATCAGGAAATTGCACATAGTCTTGATAAATCAATATCAAAAATTGAGACAGCGATTATGGGAGTCCTTGAAGAAATTCCACCTGAGTTATATGCTGATATTTATAATAGAGGAATCTATTTGGCAGGTGGCGGTGCTTTGTTGCGAGGATTAGATAAACGGATTAAGCAAAAAACAAATATTCCGGTTTTTGTTGCTGAAGATCCACTACATGCTGTTGCTAGAGGTACAGGAATTGCGTTGAAAAATGTAGATAAATTCCAGTTCTTATTGAGATAAATTATAAACGTACATGAGAAATCTGCTCAAATTATTTTTGAAATACTATGCAGTGTTTCTCTTCCTTTTGTTGGAGTTTGTGGCATTTTTAATGCTTTTTCAACAGAACAATTACCATAATGCTCTGTTTTTAAATAGTGCGTCAGGAGTTATGGGCTTTGTGAATACTCAAACAGCTCATGTTTCAGATTATTTTTCTTTGAAAAAAGAAAATGATTTGCTTCAAAAGGAAAATCTAAGCTTACGAAAAAAATTGGAGCGAAAAACAGCTGTCTCAGAGGGGTACGAAAGTTCATATATCGATGCTATTGTAATAAATAATTCAGTAATCAGGCAAAAAAATTTCATTACAATTAACCGAGGTGAAATGCATGGTTTGAAAAAACAAATGGGTGTTCTTGGTCATCAAGGGGTAATTGGTGTTGTTGAAAATATAAGTGGTCATTTTGCAAGTGTTATCCCAATCATAAATATTAATTTTCACTTGAGTGCACAGTTGAAAAAAAATAGTTTTTATGGCGCTTTGGGTTGGGATGGGCAAGATTCGCAGTTTGCGCAATTACATGAAATTCCTAATTATGTGGATGTGCAAAAAGGAGATACCATTATTACAAGTGGTTTTTCATACAGTTTTGATGAAGGACAGTTGATTGGAACTGTTTATTCAGCAGAAAAGTCTTCGGCAAGTGCATTCTGGATAATTCAAGTTAAACTAGCAACTGATTTTCGAAATATAAATCATATCTATGTGATAGACAGAGCAAAAGTCGAAGAACAAAAAAGTTTGGAGGAACTACATGATTAAGTATTTGCCGAAATACCTGCTGATTTTTGTAATATGTATCCTATTACAAGTTGTGATTTTTAATGAAATGCAGATTTCTCGTTTTTTGAATCCCTCATTTTATGTGCTTTTTATTTTATTACTCCCCTTTGAAACACCGAAATGGCTACAACTGATTTCTGCCTTTGCATTAGGTGTGATTATTGATGCATTTATGAATACTCCCGGAATGAATACTGCTGCAATTGTTTTTATGGCATTTTTACGCCCCGCAGTTTTGAGTTTAGTGAGTCCACGTGATGGTTATGACCCTGGTAGTTTTCCACGCCTTTCGCAAATAGGATTTTCTTGGTTTCTGAAATACAGTATTATATTAATTGCGCTACATCAGTTTGCATTGTTTTTTATTGAAGCAATGAGTTTTAATTTTGTTGGAATGACTTTGTTGGTTGCTTTGTCAAATACAATTGTGACTGCGTTTTTTGTTATTGTGAGTCAGTATGTTATGTTTAAACGATAATGAATAAACCCGAGCCTCGGACATATGTAATTGCTGGAATTATTGGACTTGTGTCAGTGATTTTGTTGATACGTTTATTCTTTTTACAAGTATTAAGTGATGAGTATGAGGTTTCTGCATTGAATAATTCTCAACGACATATTATTCAGTATCCTCCACGAGGGATTATTTATGATAGGGATTCAAATATACTTGTGAGTAATAAAGCGGGATATGATTTAATGGTTATACCTCGGCAAGTTAAGGCAATTGATAGTGTGGCGTTAGCAAGGGCTTTAGGTATTGAAATGTCATTATTTAGACAACGATTTTTTGAGGCAAGCTCATATTCTTGCTTTCAGCCCTCAATATTTTATAAGATGCTATCGGCCGAGGAATATGCCGGACTTCAGGAAATACTGTACGATTATGAAGGGTTTTATGTGCAACCCCGTGTTATGCGGCAATATGCTGATGAAATTGGTGCACATATCATCGGAGATATCGGGGAAGTAAATCAGAATTTGATTGAGAAAGATTCTTATTATCGAATGGGTGATTATGTCGGTGTTAATGGAGTCGAAAAGTATTATGAAAATAGTTTGCGAGGGAAAAAGGGAGTGAAGATTTTTCTCGTCGATGCGCATAATCGAATCAAGGAATCATATGAAAATGGAAAATTTGACACCCTGCCTGAAGCAGGAAAATCGCTTGTTTCAAGTATTGACATTGCATTACAGACATATGGAGAGCGACTTTTTGAAAATAAAATAGGGGGCTTAGTTGCGATTGAACCTGAAACAGGAGAGATTTTGGCTATGGTTTCATCGCCTGTGTATAATCCAAACTTGTTGGTTGGTAGGAATCGTGGTTTTTATTTTGATAGCCTGCTAAATGCTTCGAATAAACCGTTGTTTAATCGTGCCGTAAATTCAGCTTACCCTCCTGGTAGTACATTTAAAGTTGCTCAAGCAATTGTTGGATTAGATGAAGGGCTAATTCATAAAAACACATCAATTCCTTGTAATAAATATTGGGTTAATTGCCATAATCATCCCCCAGCAACAAGTGTAATTAAGGCGGTGCAATATTCCTGTAATCCATATTTTTATGAAGTGTTCAGGCGCATGGTTCAGCGTGGGTATGAAGAAAGTGTTTTTCGCGATTCGCCCATTGGCTTGGACATGTGGAAAGAAAAAATTGAGTTGCTTGGATTTGGACAGTCACTTGATATTGGATTGCCTTCTGTTAGTGCAGGACAAATTCCTGGCTCACAATATTATGATGCCCTTTACGGACAATATCGATGGGCATTTTCTACAATTTATTCGCTTAGTATCGGTCAAGGGGAAATTTTGGCAACTCCCTTGCAATTAGCACATTTTTCTACAATAATTGCTAATCGTGGCTATTATTATACACCACATATTGTCAAATCGATTGGACAAGAAGGCAAGGAAACTAAATATCAAAAGAAACATATCCTACCGTTTAAAGAAGAGGTTTTTCCTCTAGTGGTTGAAGGAATGTATGGCGCAGTTAATGAGCCACATGGTACTGCTCGACTTGCAAGAATTCCAGAAGTGGCAGTGTGTGGGAAAACTGGAACAGCACAAAATCCACACGGTGAAGATCATTCCATTTTTATGGCCTTTGCCCCCATGGAAAACCCTAAAATTGCAATCGCTGTATATGTTGAAAATGCTGGATATGGCGGAACATGGGCTGCTCCAATCGCTGGACTAATGATTGAGAAATATTTGACGGATACAATAAAAAACAAATGGGGTGAAGAACGAATTTTAAACGCAAATTTAATTCCCGAAACTGAGGATGAGAAAGCGGATTAACATACTGAAACAGTTAGACTGGTTTACAATTGCTGTATTCCTACTCCTTGCAGCTATGGGGTGGATGAGCATTTTTTCTTCTTCATGGGAAGGAGTCGGCGATCGTATGTTTGAACCTGGTAGCCGACAAATGAAACAAGCAGTTTGGGTTGGTTTGTCTTTTGTAATGATTATTCTTGTCTTTCTCATTGATAGTAAATTCTTTTCTGCTTTTGCTTATGTCTTATATGCCGTGGTAATGCTATCATTGATTGCAGTATTGGTTTTTGGAACGGAGGTTAACGGTGCCCGCTCTTGGTTTGAACTCGGTAACTTTCGATTTCAACCAGCAGAATTTGCCAAGATATTTACAAGTTTGGCCCTTGCGCAACTATTAACCTCATTTCAGTTCAACTTGAAAAAGACAAAGCATTTGCTACGGGCGTTTGCTATTATTATGATACCTGTCGCAATGATAATTTTACAGAATGATACAGGCTCAGCTTTGGTTTTTTTCGCCTTGGTTATTGTGCTTTATCGAGAAGGGATGAAATCAACCTATCTTTTTATTGCGTTAGCTGCGGTCTTATTATTTGTCTTATCTGTTTTGATTTCATCAGGGTGGGTGTTAGCAGGTGCTGCATTTGTGCTTTTGGCATTGTATTGGTTAAATGAACGGGATAATAAAGGTTTCTTTGTTGCTTTGACCATTTCAGTAGGCGTTACAGTGATGATGATTCTACTCAAACAAAGAGACATTATAAATTTAAGTTTCGTTTGGATAATTACAATTTCCATTTTTGTGACATTATTAAGTCTGTTGCCTGGAATGTTACGCGCTCGTAGTAATACCGCTTTAGGCTTAAGTGCAATTCTTTTAGTGACATTTGTTTACATTAACACACTTGACCATGTGTATTATAATGTCTTGCAATCACATCAACGGGATAGAATTGAACATACTCTTGGGTTGAAAGATGACCCACTCGGAATCGGATATAATGTCAACCAGAGTAAAATTGCCATTGGTTCAGGAGGCTTTTCAGGAAAAGGATTTTTACAGGGAACACAAACAAAATTTGATTTTGTTCCTGAACAGAGTACTGATTTTATTTTTTGTACTGTCGGTGAGGAGTTCGGATTTATTGGTGCCGGCTTAGTTGTGCTCTTATTTGCAAGTCTGCTAATTCGCCTAATTATATTAACAGAAAGACAACGATCAAAGTTCTCACGAGTTTATGGATATGCTGTGGTGTCAATTCTGTTTTTTCATGTTACCATTAATATCGGAATGACAATAGGCTTAATGCCGGTTATCGGAATTCCTTTGCCGTTTTTTAGTTACGGAGGATCTTCATTTATGGCATTTACATTATTTCTTTTTATTTTCCTAAGATTAGATGCCAATCGTTTAGAGATTTTCAGATAAGGGCTTGTAAATAAATAAAGCTTACAGAATTGACGCAGTTTTTTTGTCATTTTGAAGGCGCAAATTGAAGCTAATAGCTTGCGACTATATACAAAATTTGAAACGCAGAAAAATGGTAAAAGAACGAGTTAAAATGTATAGGTTATTTTTTCACAAGCCCTAACCCTTTTTCCAAATAAGCGCCTTTTATTTAGACTGTAACAATTAAACATTTTGGTTAATTGGTTTGTTGTAAATGGCATAATGTTTAATCAAAATCTTAAACTATGTTAACAGATATTGAAATTGCAAGGAATGCAAAAATTAAACCCATAAAGGATATTGCTGCTCAATTGAATATTGATGAAACGCAATTTGAACCCTATGGACATGACAAAGCCAAACTTCCTTTGAGTTTGATTGATGAAAAAAAGATTGAAGACAGTCGTTTGATTCTTGTTACGGCTCTTACTCCAACTCCTGCCGGAGAAGGAAAAACAACAACATCAATAGGTTTAACTCAAGCAATGAACCGTATTGGGAAAAATACCACTGTTGTATTACGTGAACCTTCACTTGGCCCTGTATTTGGTATTAAAGGTGGTGCTGCCGGTGGTGGATACTCTCAGGTTATCCCAATGGAGGACATCAACTTACATTTTACCGGTGATTTAGCTGCGATTGAAAAAACACATAATTTGTTATCAGCTTTGATTGATAATGAATTGCATTTTCAGGAACATAATTTAGATATTGACCCAAGAACGGTTACTTGGAAACGCGTGATGGATATGAATGAGCGTGCTTTGCGTCATATTGTTATTGGGTTAGGAGGAAAAACACAAGGTGTACCTCGTGAAACTGGTTTTGATATTACTGCCGCGTCAGAGGTGATGGCAATTTTATGCCTTGCTGCAAATGCTGAAGATTTGAAAAAACGTCTCGGAAATATTTTTATCGGTTTTACATATGATAAAAAACCCGTTTATGCACGTGATTTGAATGCACAAGGGGCAATGTCTGCGCTTTTAAAAGATGCAATTAAGCCAAACTTAGTGCAAACTCTTGAGGGTACACCTGCAATTATTCACGGAGGACCATTTGCAAATATTGCACAAGGAACAAATTCAATTCTTGCTACCAAAATGGGCTTGTCCTTGTCCGATTATGTTGTAACTGAAGCTGGTTTTGCATCCGAACTTGGTGCGGAAAAGTTTTATGATATTAAAGCGCAGTACGGAAATCTTAACGTGAATGCAACAGTGCTTGTCGCCACCATTCGTGCGTTGAAATATCATGGCGGTGTTTCTGTAAAAGAAATAAACTCTCCGAATCCCGAAGCCGTGAAAATAGGACTTGATAATTTAGATAAACACATTGAAAATATCCGCTTGTTTAATATCAATCCGATTGTTGCAATAAATCAATTTAGTGCTGATACAGATGAGGAAATTGAAATTGTGAAAGCGCATTGCGAAACAATGAATGTACAAGTATCTGTTAATAGTGCTTGGGCTGATGGTGGTGAAGGTGCCGTCGATTTAGCTGAAAAAGTGGTGAAAGCTGCTGATAGCTGTACTGTTTGTTTTGAACCTTTATATAAATTTGAGTGGGATGTTGAAAAGAAAATTGAAACAGTTGCAACTAAAGTATATGGTGCAAAAGCTGTAGAGTATTCTCGCAAAGCAAGAAAAGATTTGGAGACAATTCAAAAATTGGGATTGGATAATGTCCCAATTTGTATCGCGAAAACACAGAAATCATTATCTGATAACCCATTATTAAGAAATCGTCCGAAAGATTTTATACTGAATATTAGAGAAATTGAAATTGCAGCAGGTGCCGGATTTATTGTGCCGATTGCTGGTGATATTATGCGAATGCCAGGATTGCCAAGAATCCCTTCAGCTGAGAATATTGACATCGATAAAGATGGAAATGTTTCCGGATTGTTTTAAATCAGTGAGGCTATGATTTTGTATCCGATACAAATTATCTAGCCGAACTGATTCCGAGCGGTAGTCGAGGTATCTCAAGGGTTATATTCCCCGCACCTTGGTGCGTATGAAAAATAAAACATTTCATTGAGATACTTCGTCAGCTTGCTGCGAGGAGTTTTATTTTTGTTAACCTGAATAATTTATGTAGGTTAAAATAAAAAAACGCAGCCTTTTTTAAGCGCTGCGTTTTTCTTGGATTATACTATTTATTAATAAAAATTGCAAGTATAATTCTGAAAAAAGTTACATTTTCTTGAAATTTATTTTCTGAAGTTTGCTTACTTTTCTAAAACAATTCGTTCTGATTTTATTTTGCCATTTTGTTGCATTCTGATGTAATAAACTCCATTCTCATAACTTGATAAATCAATGTTTTCCTGTTTTGACATTTTATTTTTGCTTAAAAGTAAACGTCCGATTGCATCATAAACTTCAATTGACTCAACATTCGTAATATTTACTATTCCATTTGTTGGATTCGGGAAAATTGCCATTTGTGTTTTTTGTTGAGCATTAATAGCAACTGGATTATCAAATGGTTGAAATCTCAAAACTTCTGATTCTTCATTGCCATTCATATAAGTTAGACCATAAATACACACTGGTCCTTGAATTGTGTCATGATAATAATAATAAAATTCATCTAGAATATTATAGCTCACTAGAGGAATTCCGCCCGAATATGCTACGAGATCAAATGTTTCATCAACCCTAATTCTTAAGATATTATTCAATACTAAGCCACCGGGTAAAGTCATTGTTCCCTGCATGTCTGCTTCTACTGAAATGCTGCCACTTTCAACTTTCACTGAATCTTCTCCAGCACCAAAAGGTGCGAAATCGCCTGTATAATCCCAACTGTAATTATCTCCAGCAGTATAAGGCCATACAAATTCAGCAACTCGTCCGCCGTCATACTCTATCCACATGGTTTCATCTGAATACACTCCTGCACGGTAAATAGTGTCACTGCCTGCGTTGTATTCATAATAAAAATAACCATTTTCCTGATCGTTTGCATAAGCAAGATTTGCATTTGGAAATGTGGCTGCTTCAGGAGTTGTATTTGCATCTTCCCACCAATATTTCACCCCACCTCCGGTATACGATACAGCTGAACAGTCCCATTCTTTTTCCATTACAGTTCCTTGACCGTTCGCTTCAAAACCGAATGTATTTGCATTTTTAAAAGCAATTGTGTCTTCTACCTCTGGAATTTGATGGTCCTTTGTAATGGTAACATATTGTGCAAAACTGCTACCCACGATACACAGCATTAAAGCTGGAATAAGTAAAAATCTTCTCATAATAATTTAATTTTTAATGTTTATAAATTGTTAAACAAATATACAAGCTTTATTGTTTGTGTAATGATAACAGATGTATTGATTTGGAAATTTTTGTATTGATTTATAAAAATTTCTTTTTTAATACGTTTTCTGTATTAAAAAACATTGTTGTCCGGTGAAAATATAATAATGAACTAAAATCAATGCGATGTGCTGAGCCTGTTGGAGTTAGATTCCTCACCGCTGGCTAGCGGTGAGAAATCATTAAAATTTTATCGGACAACAGTGTTAAAAAAATAATTAATTTCACCAGATGATGTTTGGATTTTTACACATATTACACTTCTTGCTGATTATTCAGCCTTTAGTTTTTGCACTACAGTTGTTTGTTTATAAAAGCTCAAACTCAAAAGCTGCTCGTGTATTGGGAATACTGATGATTGTTGTTTCAGCTTTTTATTTTACGACAGGGGGTGTTTTTTTAGTTGAAATTGGGTTAGAGTGGTTTACATCCAATTTTGTTTATAGTTTTTTACTCTTGACAAACCCTTTGTTCTATTTGTATGTTAGAGCATTAACGGTTCCGCATTTCAAAATAAATAAAAAAGAAGCATTACATCTTTTACCAGCACTTGTTTTTTTGCCGCTTGGTATTCTTGGGTCAAATACGGAATTGTTGCGAATGGAAACTGTCCGATTAATTTCTACTTCTCTTTATATTTTGCAGTTTGTCATTTACGTCGTTTTAATGATTGTTTTACTTATAAGACACTCCAGTAATATTAAATATTACTTTTCTTTTACTGAGGGAGTTACACTGAATTGGCTTAAGGTATTTGTTGGGTTTTACATTGTGATTTCCGTTTTGGATATTTTGGTTTTCTTTATGGAAAGCACGTCAGCTTGGCAATTATTTTACTATGTATTAATGGTTTTCTTTTTTAATTTTCTTGGTTTCTTTGGCGTTTATCAGCCTGATATATATGATGTGAGTGTTGATAATACGTTGGATGAAGATGAGTCAATATTAGAAGATGATCTAATTGAAAGTGAAGATGATTTAAAGCTTGGTTTGCGTACAGAAAAAAAAGATGCACTATTGGCTGATATTTTGGATTTAATGGAAATCGAAAAACTTTTTCTGAATAATAAATTGTCAATTTTTGAATTGAGTAGAAAATTAAATGTTAACAAATCTTATATTTCTCGAGTGATTAACGAAGTGCGACATGAGAACTTTTCTGCTTTTATTAATCGATATCGTATTGAGGAGTCAAAATTGTTTTTTCAATCGAATGATTATGCAAATTATACCATAGAAGGTGTTGCCCATAGTGTTGGTTTTAATTCAAAAGCTTCCTTTAATACCTATTTTAAAAAGTTTACGGGTATGACTCCTTCACAGTATAAACAGTCATTGCGAAACGAAAAATCATAATCTCCAAAAACACATTGTTTAAACGTATTGCTTTTTTTTGCGCTAGGGCGTAGGTGGAAAGCCTTTTGAAATTGAAGCTTGCAATTTGCCGGCTTTGCAAAGCGACCTAATGTACCGTAATGAAATGAAGGTGGAA
>JAYEFQ010000012.1:24580-25838 GCA_034658655.1 Bacteroidota bacterium | reverse complement strand
TCATTACCCATTTCGCCATTCCAACAGGATTGACTGTTTGTGCCATTACATGATGTATTAGACCCATTGGCATTATCAGGATATCCACCGCTAGAAAAACTGGTAATTTTTGTCCATGATCCACCATAGGTTTTATATTCAAGAAAAACACCATCATAGTTATTTTCAAGTCCACACCAATTATGGCCTTGTGCATATACATTTGTAGATCCTGTCGGAATCCATACCCATGGAGATAGCATATATTTACGGCTATAACCACCATTATTTTCAAAATGTAAACAACGTTGAAGTGGAACATCCCCATCAAAATATGTAGTAAAAGTCCAGGCTGAAGATCCACAATGATTATCTACAGTCCAATCATAATATTCATAATCGTTGAATGTAGATCTATATAATTCAGTATTTGGTCGGTCCACTGATGTTGGTGCGGATGGACTACCTACTTTCATATATCCGGACACCTGAGCATTACCAACAACATCTAATTTATCGTTTGGTGATACAGTTCCAATTCCAACCTCACCACTACTTTCAATTACCATTCGTGGGGTTGCGCTAGCATTTAAAAAATTTAGGTCATTATCACCACAGCCATAAGTTATTTCTGCATACTGACTTGTTGTTGCTTGAGCATCATTTAAAATAATACCTGCATCAGTTTCTGCTGTATTTGTAATTTCTATATTTTCTGAATCACCATATATGTCCAGTTTTTCACTGGGGGTTCCTGTTCCAACCCCAAAATCACCTCCGTGTGTCAAGCTTAAAAGATCATCAGATGCACCAACAGCAAACACCCGGTCTGTTTCATATTCATTTGCTGTCCATCCACCCGGAATGCTTCCTGCTGTCCAGTCAACGGGTGTCCATCCCGAGCTTTGCAAATTGTCATACATATCGTATTCTACAGCACCACTACGGTTACAATATACTTCGAGGTAAGCACCATCGTAAGTATCTGCTTCTATGATTCTGACTTTTGTAAATGTTGCAGTACTGTATTTAGAATGAGATAAGAGATTAAAACTTATACCTCCGGCATTACCATAGTTTACTCCGGCATGAAAACGCATTGTAGAATGTCCTCCGCCAGAGATCTGATCCCGAAGTGTAAAACTTGCATCTGCACGGTTCCCTGAATTAGAAGCAATACGATACCAGTTTCCGGCTGTAACAGAAGCTGAATTTGACTGCAATATCTGTGCTTTTGCCCATTGTGTTCCAGTACTGGTAGAAGACAACACCTGTCCAG
>JAYEFQ010000012.1:0-24570 GCA_034658655.1 Bacteroidota bacterium | reverse complement strand
GTCAAAATAACGTCCTGACACTTCAATGTCACGTGTTAACTCAAGCCCTCCGGCCTCTAATTTTGAATTATTAACATTGTTATCCCCCCGAAATTCAATGACACCGCCATAGCCATTACTATGCCATGTGGGATTGGCATCATCAATGATAATATTGTAATCACCTTTAATTCCGAGGTAATGCCCTGAATTTAGGTAATAATCTCCGCTAACTTTGGTTGATCCACTGATGTCCAGTTTTTCTCCTGGTGAAGTGGTCCCGATTCCTACATTAGTCCCGTTATCAAAAATCTGGCTGCAAATTCCATTTGTACCATCAGATTTAACTACATAATTAGCCGAAGAACAAGTAATGAGACCTCCATTCGCTGAAGTATAAATTTGAGACCATGATTGAGCAGCATTATTATTAGTTTTTCTAAAATAAAGATATTGATCGTTAAAGCTACCTGCAAATTGCATGGCATAATTGTTTCCTGTATTAGTATGTCTAATGTCCAATAAATGCCACCAACCGGAAGCTCCTGTTGGCCAATTTGCTGCCGGTGAAGGTGCAGAAGTTTGGTAAAATCCACTTCTAATACCAGCCCCAGAAGCTCCTGCATCATTACGGGTTTCGGTTCTTACCCCAGCAGAACCCCAGTAAGCAATCCCACTTGCTTTGATATTACCACTAACATCCAGTTTCTCGGATGGGGAAGTTGTACCAATGCCGACATTACCAGAAGTATTTGCAAAAAGTACACTTGTCCTATATGCAAAATTTCCACCACTAGGGACATTTAATGTTGAACCGGAACTTCCAACTTGGAAAGTCCCATCAGTACGCATAATTCCTGTATTGTGATAGATATTTTTATTCCCATAAGACCTTATCCATGTAGCATCGGTCATATACCAACCGCCACCGTGAGATTGGAATAACAAACCTCCATTGTCGGAAACCCTAAGCCACCCACCATTGGCGTAAATATCACCCATCGTATGTAATTTATAGCTTGGTGATGTCGTTCCGATTCCTACATTTGTCCCGTTATCAAAAATTTGGCTGCAATCCAGTTCTGTGCTGCTTACCATTTTGGGTACATAATTGGCTGTCCCGCAGGAGCTAATAACTCCGCCTGCAGCGGCTACAGAACCAAAACTATTGTTGCCCAGTAAAATATCTGATGTGCTGCCTGTAAAATCTGTGGTTGCAAGATTACCACTGGCATCCGTTCTGATAATAGCACCATTGGCACCGGATGGATAATTTTGAAAACGTACTGTACCGGTAGTGTGGAATTGTGCTGATGGGGAGGTTGTACCGATGCCGACTTTGCCGGTACCTCCCTTTACTATCATCCACTGTCTATAATTAGCATCACTAAAACTCCTAAAATTTATATCACCTGTGCCAGTACCATCTTCATCCCCTGTGATATACACTTCACCATCCGAGTAAGGAAACCATGTGTGCGCACCGCCATCGCTCGCTGTAAGTTTTGTGGTTCCTTGAACTTCTAACTTCGCCCACGGACTTGTCGTACCAATTCCAACATTTCCACTCCTTCCAATATCAGCACTTGTGTTGGCATCACCATCCCAGGTGGGATCGACTTCTTCACCAACAGAAAGGCGTACCCATGCGCTTCCATCGTAATAATAATAGCCCGGGTCACTGTCTGTCTGGTAAATCAACAAACTTGTGGCTGGTGTACCAATTGCATTACGTTGCGCTATAGTCATCCTGGGGATAAGCATCCCGGCAGATGTTGATTTCACATCCAGCATGGAAGAGCCATCGGCGTCTGTACCATCGGTATTGATGGCTACACCCTGGGCATTAATTTCTTTAGATAATAATAACACTAATATCAGTGCCAAAGAGAAAATCAATACGTTTTTTAGCATATTAGAGACCATGTTTTTTTTTAGTTAAATTAATTTAGCATAGTACAAATATACAAAAAAAACATTAACAAAATAAAAATTTTGGCATAATCGACAAAACAGAGGCTGTAAACTTCTATAATACAAGAAAACACTACTTTTGAATCAAATCACTGTTCCCGATAAAAAAATAATAATGAACTAAAATTATGCCATTTATTAATCAAAATTGCAAGTATTATACCGATATAGATTCAACACTGATAGGCGTAACATATCGTTAGTTTTGAATCACAATCGGTATTGATGAGATGCTGAACTTTAAATCTCTTATCGAAAGAAATCAAGAACAGGTAATGAACTACTTCTTCAAAGGGGAAACTAACGCTATTGCTGAAACCAATAATAGTAAAATCAAGAAATTTATCGTTTCCAATCAGGAGGTGAAAGATAAAGATTTTTTCTTCTTTAGACTTGACCTATATTTTGCCTAGCACCTCAAAAAAATATTTAGCCCAAAAAAATGGCCTTGAAAGTTTTCAAAGCCATTTCTAATTATAAATTATATCCTAGCCTTATTCTTTCACAAACGGAATACTTTTACGCAAACCATCTTGCCAAACGGTAATGATATACAAACCTGATTCAAACTGATCTGTATTAATCATAAACCCATTATGTATCTCACCTTTATTCATTAACAGGCGTCCATCAATTGCATAAATTTTCAAATTACTGAGTCCCTCTCCTTGAATATAAAGTATATCTTTTACTGGATTTGGATAAACTTCAATACTTGCTTTATCAATTGAAGCAATACCAACGCCTATAATCGTAACATCTTGCTGATATGTTTCTGTACCACAGCCATTGGTAGCAGATAAAATAACTGTATAAATGTTATTTGCTGTATATTCATGTGTCACATCTGTTGTTGTTTCAGTTGTACCATCACCTAAATCCCAAGAGTAAGAATCAGCATTAGTTGTTGTGTTTATAAAGTCGATAACTGGCTCGTTAGAAGCATCAATTGTAAATCCAACAGTAGGAGTATGATTAACTGTAATACTAATATTCTCAGAAGCGGAACAACCAGCAGTTGTCCCTGTTACAGTATATGTAATATCTGATACAGGTGTAGCGTTAACAATAGCTCCGGTAGTTGCATCTAATCCTGTTGCTGGTGACCATGTGTAAATGTCAGCACCACTTGCTGTTAATACTGTTGTCTCCCCTTCGCAAATTTCGGTTTCAGTTGCGGAAACTGTTACAGTAGGAGCTCCATCTTCATTAACGTTAGCTATATCTGTAGCCACACAAGCACCAGAAGTTACTTCTACATTGTAAGTCCCTTGAGCTAAACCCGTAGCAGTGGGTGTATCTTGTGTAGAAGGATCATCCCACAAATAAAAATATATTCCTGTTCCTCCGGTTGCCACAACAGTTGCTGTGCCATCTGAGTCTCCACAAGTAGCATTTGTTGAAGATGTTGATAAAATAAGAATAGGATCTTCAGTAACAGTTATAGTTGCTGTAGCATCATTTGTACAAGGAGCAATTGCATTTACTGTATAAGTATAAACTAAGCCTGAGTTTGTCCATGTTCCGCCAGTGTCAGGAGTACCGCCTAATTCTGCAAATAATTCTGCTTCAGTAGGTGTTGTTCCTTCACAAACAGTTAATGTACCATCTGTTCCTGCATCAGGAGCCGTTTGCTCAGTTACAGTTACAGCAGCAGTAACACTTCCAGTACAAGGAGAAGTAGCACTAACAGTATAAGTATAAACTAAGCCTGAGTTTGTCCATGCTCCGCCAGTGTCAGGAGTACCGCCTAATTCTGCAAATAATTCTGCTTCAGTAGGTGTTGTTCCTTCACAAACAGTTAATGTACCATCTGTTCCTGCATCAGGAGTAGCTTGTACTGTAATATAATCTATTTTTGTTTCAGTATCTGAACCTCCAGCATTAGTTGCAGTGAGAATTACAGTATATGTCCCCGGATTTACAAATATATTGGTAGGGTTTTGTATTAAAGAGGTATTTCCATCACCAAAATCCCAATCCCATCCTGTGGGTGTATTTGTTGAGGCATCTGTAAATGTAACATTTTCGCCTTCACAAATTGTTAATGGTGTTCCAGTGAAATCGGCAACAGGTGCAGGAACTAAATTCTCTGTTCCAGGCGTTGGAAGTATTTGAGTGTAAGTAGATGTATTTCTATTACCACCAGAACCATTTGGTAATCTTTGATTTGACTCTGTGTCTTTATTATTATTTCCATCTTCATTTATTTGAGCCTGACCTGTATTAATTAAAGGCAACAAGCCAGCATCATCAGCATCATCGGTATCGTAAACTAAGGCATCAACAATGGAATCTTCGTCTGGAACACTTGACCCAGCAGGAAAATTATAATCAATTCCTCGGCATAATGCAACGGCATCTGCGCCATTTTGAATGCCATTTGTAGTGAATTCAACTAAGTCAACATTAGGGACAGTACTACTGCCTATAACAAAGTAACCAGCTGTATTAGTCTGATATCCTTCAAGGTCTATTGCATCATAAGTTAAATCATCACTCCCATTATACAATAAGACCATCATTTCATCCAAATCAACTTGTCCATCAGGAGAAAATAATTCAATAAATTCATCTGAATCTGTAGCAGTTTGGTCAGCATCAACTTCATTAATAACAATATTAGGCATTATTCTAAATTCAAATGCTCCAATATCTGTAGGTAGTTGTCTGTTAAAGCCTCTTTGATCTTCAGAAGGAATAGTTAATGTACCATGTGAATCTGTTCCTGCATCATAAGCAATACTTGAAGAATTTATACCAACTGTAGGTGTATAACCACCGTTATCTTGATAAGTAAGCATTTCAGGGTCGGATGATAATATATCAGAACCGTCCCAGCCCATCGAACCAGGGTCAAAATTATATACAATATTAGTACCATGAGAAATAAAATTTCCATAACATTCTATACCCATTACGTTCGTTCCAGCAGAACCATCTGTTCCTGAATTTCCTTCAGGAGGCGTTACCTGACTATAATCCCAATTCATACCAGACGGCCCTGGAATACCTTGAACCCCATAATTCATCATATTAGCTGGAAATATTTCATTATCTGAAACAATAGTATTAATAATTTGTGTTCCAAAAGCAGCATAAATACCGCCGCCAGAACTACCATTACAAGCATTAGCACCATTACCCGCATCGCCACCAACTCCACCAATTCCTGAACCATTAGGAGCAGGAGGACTTGATGTAGCACCATCTCCGCCCATACCACCATTGCCACCTGCACCTGCAGTTGTCATATCTGTCATTCCTGCCACATTTTGATAAAAAGTGCAATTTATTATTATTGCAGTAGCTGAGTCAGCAATGGCTCCACCACTTCCAGGAAACCCTGTCAACCCACCATTTCCACCAGCACCACCAGCACCACCATTTGCATCTGTGTTATTGATAGGCATTCCTATTCCACCTTGTCCACCAATTCCACCATTTCCACCATTTCCAGGAAACATAATTGAATTTTCAACAAAACTTGAATTAGTTATAATTAAATATCCTAAATTAAAAATTGCTCCTCCGCTTCCTCCGTTTCCACCAATTCCTCCATCAGCACCGTCAGCGCCATTTCCACCATTATCTCCTGCTCCATCCGGATCGCCATCGGCACCTGCACCACCATCTCCGCCAAGTCCACCATTACCACCATTTTGTGTCATATTTTGATAAAATGATGTATTTTCAATAACTAATGTTGCTGTTCCTGCATTATGTATTGCACCTCCATTTCCTGATCTACCTCCATCAAATCCAGGAGAGCCAGGCACTCCATCTTCACTTCCAGGGATAGCTCCACCACTCTGAAAACCAGGGCTACCTGGGAATCCATCACTTCCATTACCTCCATTTCCTGTACGGTTATTTTGTAAAACACAACGTTTAATTGTCAATGTGCCTTCATTATATATTGCACCTCCATCTCCTCCTGCACCACCGGGATATCCAATCTCTGAAGTTCCTTCTTGCCCTTGTCCATTTTGTATTGTTAAGTCAAAAATGAAAACATCTGAGGCTGGAACATAAAATACTCTATCCATATTTCCACCATCAATTGTTGTACTTTCAGAACCTTGTCCTCTAATAATAACAGATTTATATACTGTTATACCATGTTCTAGATGAATATCATCAACAATGTTAATTGTATCGCCACTTGAAGCAGCATTAATTGCCGCATTAATTGTAGTGTACGTCTGAGTAGCGCCCACATTTAATACGCTTTGCGAAAAGGATACAAGACTAATAAAAAGTAATGTAAATCCTAAAAAAAATGTTTTTTTCATGATAAATTAGTTTTAATGTTTATAAATCCCTTAATTGTTTTATTTATGCCAAATATAACAAAAACATTGTTTACTATCAATAATTATTTTTCAAATCTGCATAAAAGTTATTAACAATCACCCATAAAATACTGAATACAAATAGATTACACAGTATCTTGATGCTTAAAATTTGAGCAACAACACAGAAATCGGATATTATGGACAGACAGAAAACTGGGGCAATGAACTTGCTATCTCTGGCACTCTTGTTACCTAATATTTTGACAAAACCCAAGCATAAACGAAGACATTAAAGTGAAATTACACCAAACCTACGTCTTCGTACAATTTGCATACTTTTTCAATCATTTGGGCGCCTTATCTGCCTACGACTGCAAGCTTTCACTTTCCAAACATGCATTTGCACGGCATTTCATGAGCTTCCTCCGGTCGCTATGCCCTGCCGGCAAATCGCAATGTCCGGCAAGTAAAAGGCTTTTCGTCTCCGTCAGGGCGCAGGTAAAATCAGCACACATAATACTAAATAAAAATGTCTGACAACGAAGTAAAATCAAACCTATAAATGTTTTTGTATGCTTTTTATGAATAATCTCTGCAAGAAAACGCCAAATATTGTATTTCGGCGTTGCTCAATATGGCACATTATTCTCCGCAAATAATCATGTGAATAAAGTGGGTTTTCTCCGCAACGGCGATTTTTTTGCTTAGTGGTAACATTCTATGTATGGTTTCGTAGCGGACTTCAAAGCGATTAAATTCAAATTACGCAATGAGCCAAATTTGCCACCATTAAAAAAGTAGTCAAAATCAGCAGATTTGACGGAGACCAATAAAAGCTACACTACTTGATTTTACTACCATACCACTATGAACTATACATTTTGTTACCTGCTGACTATTCATCTCTCAATAATTTTTCAACTTCTGTTCTTAATTTAGGTAAATCTCGTGATATTATACCCCAAATTATCACGTTATCAACTTTGTCAT
Source organism: Bacteroidota bacterium (assembly GCA_034658655.1). Lineage (GTDB taxonomy): Bacteria > Bacteroidota > Bacteroidia > Bacteroidales > ML635J-15 > JAQIBY01. The sequence goes on along the minus strand of JAYEFQ010000012.1, from coordinate 17,329 downwards.
ATCCGTGTATCACATAATTTCTTAAACTGACAATTCTTTCAGCATTTTCAATCGGAAAATCTTTATCAATTTTTAAAATTCGGTTTGTTGCTTCACCAATTATTTCAAATTCACGTTCTACTGCCCTACGTAAAAGTTTATCATTCTCGTAAGCAATAAAATCCATTTTTATACCTAAATAATCAAATATTGAGTTAGCTGATACTAAAATATCATATAAATATTTCTTAATATTATCCTGCATATAATAATTGTTTATTTTTTTCTATTGACTTTATAAAGAAAGGGTTATTTAATGATTTTTCTGTTATTAAATCAATTTTACGATTGAAAATTTTCTTGAAAAGTTTATGTAGGATAAAATAATTATCGGTATACTCTTCTATTGAAATATTATCAAATTTTATTAATAAATCAATATCACTTTTTTCTGAAAACTTTTCTGATACAACAGAACCAACAGCATACAACTCTTTCACCTTATAGGTTTTACAGTATTCTTTAATTTCCTCAATATTTTCCGTTATAATTCTATTCATATTCCAAAGATACGATATTTATTGTAAAATAACTAATTACATATCAGAAACACCAATTCCACTTTCATAAAAACTTCCTTTTTCCCAATTTATATCTTTCTTGGTAATAGTTTTTGGCAGTTCTTTTATTCCTTTGATTAGCCAAAACCAAATGAAAGGCAATACACAAACCATAATCGAATTAATCAACTTCTGCTGTTTTGTCAACATAGGTAAATTAGTAATAATAGTTCTAAACTTATTTGTAAAATACAAATATGCGAGTATAATAATTTTTAAAAATATTTAAAAATAACAACATCATTCTCCGCATAATTCACTGCAAATACGATACTTTTTCTCCGCAAATCTATTATTCTCCGCAAATAATCTTGTGAATAAAGTGGATTTTCTCCGCAACGGCGATTTTTTTGCTTAGTGGTAACGGTTGCAGCTAAGACCTTTAGTTGCGCTAGTTGACATTGGCTTTAGCTGCGGTTACCATGCGTAATTTATATTTTGATTATTTTTTTACCTGACAACAGTGATTATTTATTAAAGGATTATAAGTTAAAAATCATAGAAAACAAAAATTTTATATCTTAGCAAAAAACAAAACCTATGAAAACTGTTTTATTGCTTATTTACTTATTGTTTGTTTTTGGTAATGTGTTTTCCCAACCATTAACACCAAACGAACAAAACATTCCGGTCAGAGACGGAGAAAACTTAGCCGCTGATATTTACATTCCGCAACCTGAAACAGTGCGTCCTACCATACTTATACAAACCCCATACAATAAGCTCTTTTACCGCTATTCTCTCCCTTTAGACATTGGCACAGAGGTTGACAACAGTCCATACAATTTTGTAATTGTCGATTGGCGAGGATTTTATGCATCGGCGGGTGCAGCAAGTACTGAGGCAAATCGTGGCGAAGACGGATACGATATCATTGATTGGATAAAAGACCAATCTTGGTCTGATGGGAAAATTGGGACATGGGGTCCATCAGCCTTGGGGAAAATTCAATTTGAAACGGCAAGAGAACAGCATCCCAATCATACCTGCGCAGTTCCCCTAGTTGCTAGTCCGCAAATGCTTTATCAAATTTATTATCCCAATGGAGTTTACAGAGAAGAATATGTTGAGCAACTCGATGCACTTGGTTATGGCATGTCAACAATACTCGAAGCGCATCCATATTACGATTTCACATGGCAATATATTGAAAATGAGACCTTTTACCCTGAAACGATTGAAATTCCTATGCTGATGATTGGCGGTTGGTTCGATCATAATACTGATTTTAAAATTCAATGTTTTCAGGATTTACTCGAAAATTCACCCAGCGAAATTGCAGAACAACATAAACTACTCATCGGACCATGGGCACATGGTGGTTTTGGGCAAGCTCAAGTGGGCAGCGAACAACAAGGTGAATTGTTTTTTCCCGAAACAGAAGGATACAGCGATGAATATGCAATTGCATTCTTCGATTATTACCTTTTGAATGCGGACAATGACTGGCCTAATAATCCGACAGTAAAATATTTCCAAATGGGCGATATGGAATGGCGAAGCAGTGAGTCATGGCCGCTGCCTACCACACCCGAAACGCTCTATTTTCAAGCAGATGGCAGTTTATCTAACATAATGCCCGAACTAAGCGATACCTGCTCCAGCTTTTTATACGATCCTCGCGATCCATCACCAACCATTGGTGGACCAACGCTTAGGCAAGATCTTCTGCAAGGACCATACGACCAAGCAACAGAGGTAGAAAGCCGCAATGACATTCTGATTTTTGACACACCAGCACTCACAGAAAATTTAAGCATCAATGGGAACATTCATGTTAATCTTTATGTTTCTAGCAATCGTACTGATACTGATTTTGCAGTTCGCTTATGTGATGTTTATCCAGATGGAAGAAGTATTTTATTATTGGATGGAATTTACAGAATGCGGTTTCGCAATGGTTTTGAGCAAACCGACGAAAGCTTTATGACTGAGGGAGAAATTTATCCGATTGAAATTGTACTTCCTAGCTTAGCGCATAGTTTTTTAAGCAATCACAAATTACGTGTGGACATCAGCTCATCCAATTATCCACGTTTTCATAGAAACATAAATAATGGAGAGGAATTATATAGTTCAGGCGACACATTAACCGCGTTAAATGCGACACATCACAATTCCGATCATCCTTCCTCCCTCCTTTTACCAATTAAGCAAAATAATAGCATTTCAAATCTAAGAAATAATGCAATTCAACTCGGAAATGCCTTCCCAAATCCTGCTAAAAAGCAAGTTTTTGTCCCATATCAATGTCCGAATGACATGTCTGTTTACATTCAAGTCACAGATATCTCAGGCAAACTTGTGGAAACAAAGACACTAGCAAAAGGACACTCCTTACTTGGATTAAATATAGACAGCTACACCCCTGGCTTGTATCAAGTTAAATTCACCTTCAGCAGTAAACTTATACAATCAATTAAATTTGTAAAACAATGAAAAACTCAATGAATTTTTCGATTTTCATTGTTACAATAAAACTCAAACCTGAGATACAGTTCCGTTTACCGTTTCAGTTTATTACTTAGTGTAATACCTTAATTATGGCTGAAGTTTTTGGCGCGTAAATTTGCTTTTTTTTGCAAATTTCGTGACAAAAAATTGAAAAAACATCCACAATACAAGCAAATTTTCAGTATTCGCACTTTTTGAATCGCTACTCTCTTTGCTATTTCACCCTTTGACTTGGCAAACTAAAAAAACCGCAGCCGATACCTTCCTGTTCCCGGCATCAACAATCCAAAATAATATAAATCAATACTAAGGAATTCCTTGCTGTTGATAATTTTCTGCCAAGCCTTGGTCATTCCAGGCGACCAATGAATATCGTCAATCAAAATCACTGCATCATCAGTTAATTGCGGCTTTATTATTTCCAAAAGCTCTAAAGTCTGCTTATACCGATGATCGCCATCAAGCAGAACAAAATCCCACTTTTTCTGATTCGATGTTAAAAAATCCATAAAGGACATGGTATGTAATTCCACATTATCCACAGCGTATGTTTTTAGTGTATTGGCTGCTTCAGAATGAGTTTGCGGACATGCATCCACTGAATGAATCTCACTTTTCGGAGCACTCAAGCCCATACAAAGCGAAGAAACGCCGAGTGATGTACCGAGCTCAAGCACATTTTTCGGAGCCAAGAAATACAATAAACTAGAAAGAAATGCAGCATCAAATTCGTTCAAAACAGCATACTTGGCAATTTTCGATATGCGACGCACTGCTCCCATTTTCGAAGAACCTGCCCCCTTATCTTCTACCTGAATTTTTTCTTTATTTGCAAGCAATTCATCCATGATTTCAAAATATGCAGACAATGCATAAGTTGTTCTGTCATCCTGAAAAGCAGCCTTTATTTTTGGATTCACATCAATAGAATCCAAGGACTTCATAGATTTTGAAAAAATCCTATGTTTAAAATATTCGTAAGCTGAATGTACTTTCTTCATGAAAATTAAAAGTATTTTTGTATTTTGACATCAAATTTAGCGAAAAAGACTGAATGAGCAAACAATTAGACTCTGAAATAAAATTTTTAAAAACCGTTGGACCAAAACGGGCTGAGCTTTTAAACGAAGAACTTGACATTTACACATGGGAAGATCTCATGACGTATTTCCCTTACAGACACACAGACCGTTCAAAATTTTATAAAATTCGTGAAATCACAGCAAACATGCCAACGGTTCAACTTGTCGGAAAAATTAGTCAATTACAAGAAATTCAAGGAAAACGCTTTCGCAGACTTACCGCCAAACTACAAGATGACACCGGACAAATTGAACTGGTCTGGTTTCGTGGAATTAACATCATAAAAGACATCATTAAACCGGGACAAAATTATGTGGTTTTCGGGAAAGCAAACCTTGTAAAAAATAGTGGATTAAGCATTCCGCATCCTGAAATTGAATCGGTTGAAAAATGGAAAAACAAACCTGCAACCGGACTGATGCCACATTACAACACAACCGAGGCAATGAAAAAAAACGGCTTGCATAGTCGTGCAATTCAAAAACTGCAGGAAGTATTAATTCAATCGCTTGAAAACAATATACCGGAAACGCTTCCCGATTGGATGTTGAAAAAATATCATCTAATAAAACGTGCAGATGCCATACGTGCCATTCATTTTCCAAAAAATGTGGATGAAATGAGCAAAGCAGAGTATCGTTTAAAATTTGAAGAGCTTTTTTATATTCAACTCGGCATATTGAAAGCTAAAATCCGACGAAAAGCGGCAACACCAGGATATGTTTTTCCTGATATCGGGCAATATTTCAATCATTTTTATCACAATCAACTGCCTTTTGAGCTGACCGAAGCGCAAAAACGAGTCATTCGGGAAATTCGTCACGATATGGCAACCGGACAACACATGAACCGCTTATTGCAAGGCGATGTTGGAAGCGGAAAAACCTTGGTTGCCTTATTTTGCATGCTTATTGCGATTGACAACGGATTTCAGGCAAGTTTAATAGTTCCGACTGAGGTGTTGGCACAACAACATTTTCAGTCAATAAAAAAATTCCTCAACGGAATGGACTTACGTGTTGAACTACTGACCGGAAGCACAAAACGGAAAGACCGGGTTCCTATTCATGAAGGATTAAGAAATGGAGATGTCAATATACTAATTGGTACGCATGCACTATTGGAGGACGAGGTGCAGTTTCAAAAAATCGGACTTACCATTATCGATGAACAGCATCGTTTTGGAGTTGCACAACGCGCCAAATTATGGAAAAAATCTACTACCCCACCCCATATTTTAGTGATGACCGCCACTCCTATTCCGAGAACCTTGGCTATGACAGTTTACGGTGATTTAGATGTTTCCGTGATTAACGAACTGCCACCCGGACGAAAACCCATTATCACAACTCACGCCACAGATGCCCAACGATTACGCGTTTTTAAATTCATGAAAGAGCAAATTGCTGCCGGAAGACAAATATATGTTGTGTATCCTCTGATTTATGAATCGGAAAGCATGGATTTCAAACACTTAGAAGATGGTGTTGAAAGCATGCTTAGAGCGTTCCCACGACCAGATTACCAGCTTGCAGTAGTCCACGGCAAAATGAAACCTGCGGACAAGGAATATGAAATGCAATTTTTCAAAGAAGGAAAAGCGCAAATCATGGTAGCCACAACTGTAATTGAAGTAGGTGTTGACGTACCCAATGCCTCGGCAATGATTATTGAATCAGCAGAGCGATTTGGCTTAAGCCAGATGCATCAATTACGAGGCAGAGTCGGTCGTGGTGCCGATCAATCCTATTGTATATTAATGACGGAAAAATCACTAGGCGAGAACACAAAACAACGCATTGATATTATGTGTCGCACTAATGATGGATTTGAAATTGCAGAAGCCGACATGAAATTACGAGGTCCCGGAGATATTGAAGGCACACAGCAAAGCGGACTCCCGATTAACCTGAAAATTGCAAGCTTGGGAAAAGATCAACAAATTCTACAATTTGTGCGCAATGTTGCAAACCTCATCCTCGACAGAGACCCAGAGCTTGAAGCAGAAGCAAATACCGTATTAAAATCGACCTTGCAGGCACAAAGTAAAAATAAATTATTGTGGCGAATGATTTCTTAGGCTGCATTATTCAAAATAAGCACAATAGTCATCAAGATAATTATCAAAAAAAATATTCTTCACATACAACAAATCTAAACAAAAATGAGATATAAATAATGTCCGTCAAAAAACTAGTATTACGTATTACTTATTAATAATGCAAAAAATAAAATTGTATCGTTACAAATAATAAATTACATTTGCACTAAGTCGTAACAAAAAATAAATTTTTAAAACCACCACAAGATAGGCAAGCATGAATTCAAGAATTAAAACAAAATTTCAAAAACTTGCAAAACAGATTTCTGTTGTTGCCGCAATTTTTGGCATAATTGCATTATCCAATTTCTCTTTAAAAGCACAAAATGAACAAGATTGTATCGGCTCGTTGCCAGTTTGTCAGGCAACTTACGACCAAACAGAATCTTATTTCGGATATGGTAATGTTTTTGATTATAATGGCGATGAAAGTTGCTCCGGTTTATGCCTTGGTGATGAAGACAACTCTGTTTGGTACACATTTCAAGTGCAAACCAGCGGAATTTTAGATTTCAGAATTACACCAGTTGACAATAATTCTGATTATGACTGGGCTTTATTTGATTTAACAAACCACGACTGCTCTGTCCTTCAAAATATTTCCAGTCACTATGATTTAATTGTAAGTTGCAATGCTGCATATGATTACGGAACAACTGGGGCTAACCCGCTCACACCAAACACATATTCAGATTGTGCTCCACCATCAACCTTTGAAGACGAACCACTTAACAATGAAACCATTCCTGTTACAGCCGGTGAAATATATTATCTGAATATACAAAACTGGTCAGGCACACAAGGTGGATATACACTTGATTTTTCTAATTCAACAGCTAGCATTTATGACAACAATCCACCTTTAGTTGACCTACTTGCTGACCCTGTATGCCAAGACGGCAGTTTTACAATACACTTTAATGAAAATGTCAATTGTAGTACTGTAAGCGTTGGTGATTTCACACTCACAGGACCAGGCGAACCCTATACAATTACAGATATTTTCGGCTCCACTTGCGATATTGGAGGGAGTATGGAGCGTGATTACACAATAAGTTTTAGCCCAGCAATTACTGAGGAAGGCGCGTTCACTATTGAATATAACGGAAATGCTAGCGACATGTGTGGAAATATGACCAGCCCACAAACTTGGAACTTTAATATTACAAGTTTAGTCGATATAAATCTCACATCTGCTGCTAACACAGAAAATCAAAGCATTTGTGAAGGCGAAAGCATTCAAAACATTACTTACAGCACCAATTTAGCAGATAATGTTACTTTCAACGGGCTACCTGCAGGTGTAAATGGGGATTTTAATGCCACTAGCGGAAATATTACAATTAGTGGAACCCCAAGCGGAACAGGCAACTTCAATTTTACCGTTGATGTTGATGGAGATTGTGGACATACTAGCGCCACGGTAACAATTTCAATTACTGAAAATACAACACCCATTTTTAGTAATTACGGCCCCTACTGTCTGAATCAAAATCCAAATGACCTGCCAACTGTGTCAAATAATGGAGTACAAGGAACATGGACACCTTCAGAAACGATTAATACCAATAATCCGGGGACATTTACTTACACATTCACACCAGATACAGACTGTGCCCCAACAGTAAGTATTGATATCACAATTCTTAATAGCAATAGCCCTGAATTTGACAGCTTTGGTCCATATTGTCAAAATGAGACACCGGATGCACTACCAACAACATCAAACAATGACATTACCGGAAATTGGACACCATCTGCAATTAACACAAATTCGCCAGGAAACATTGACTACACCTTTAATCCAACCTCAGGGGACTGCACTTATCCAGTAATTATTACAATCACTACTCATGAAAATCCTACAACATCTGTTAATATCTCTGAACCACTCGATTGTAATGGCGAAAACGGAGAAGTTGATGTCTCTGCTGTAGGTGGAAACACGCCCTATAATGGCACAGGCACATTCACGGTAAATAGCGGAACGCATCAATTTACCGTTACTGATGCCAATGGCTGTGAAGATATGGCAGAAATTACATTAACACCACCAGATCCAATGATTGGTACAATTGAAAAAGAAAATGATATTTTATGTGCTGGAGACAGAACCGGAAAAATCCGTATAAATATATCACAAGGACAACCAGAATACATTGCAACATGGGGTAGCTCAAGCCAAAGCAGCAATACACACGAATTTGTAATTGACGAATTAACAGTAGGAATTTATGACGTAACAGTAACCGATGCTCATGGCTGCACAATTTCCGAACATATTGTAATTAGTGAACCAGCGCCGCTATTGATGGAATTTGAAGCCATTAAAGCAAGTTGCATTGGCAATGATGACGGTAGCGTAGAGTTCTACGTTACTGGCGGAATTCCTCCATATATTTATATATTCAACGGATTAACTCAAGACACTTCCTATTTTAATCATTTAGATGCAGGAGATTATTCAGGAATGATTATCGATCAAAATGGATGTCAAATACCAACAGAAAATATTTTTGTGGATGAAAACCCTGTTGAATGTCTGAGAATCCCTGATGCATTTACACCCAATGATGATGGAACAAATGACACATGGGAAATTGAAAACCTAGAAATGTTCTCCTTTGCAGAGGTTAAAGTTTTTAACCGATGGGGACAATTATTATACTTAAACAAAGATCATAATAACGAGAATTGGGACGGAACCTTTAATGGAAAGTTCGTCCCCACAGGATCCTATCTATATGTCATCCAGACATATACAACTGCCGAACCCGTAATCGGAATTGTATCAGTCGTTTACTGACACAATTTATCTTTACTTGAATTCTATCTATCATACATGTAGCACCACATACACTCCTATACAAGGTTACGGGACGGCTTTGTTGTATGATTTTTTCGGTTCTTTTTGCATATTTAATGATTGTTAAGAAATAACGGTTACAGAATTAACGTGGTTATTTTACAATAATAGCTTAAAGGGAACTTCTATTAATTATTTCGCCTGCCTGCTGGCAGACAAGCATCAAGTTTTTCCATCCATAAACTACGACGCGTTGTATTTGATATTTTATAAGCATCATCAATTTGATATCCAATGACCCAAACAATTTTTTCTTCGCTACAAACTAGGCGAACATCTTGCTTTTCAAGCACAGACAATTTTCTATTAATAAAAAAATCGCTCAGTTTTTGAGATCCTTTCATTCCTAAAGGGATAAAGCGATCGCCTTCTTTCCAAGCTCGAATTTCCAAAGGAAAAACCAGCTTATCAATATCAAGATATACTTGATTTGGATTGTCTGAAAAGAAAACATCTGACACATCAACTTCTTTCATAGACAGATGTACATCACCACAAAATTCACGGTCCGTTTGCTGAATAAATGCAGCTTCATTTGCTTGCGATTTCAGCTTCCTCAAAATCCAATGTTTTCTATCGGATACAAGCACAAAATCATCCGTTACAACTTGCTTTCCCGACAAATCTGAAGTGTAAAGATCTGCAATTTGCGAACGATGAAATCCATAAGTTTGTAAAATCTCATACAATGCCATTTCGTTAACCATCTCATGATTGATGTCAATAAAAATATCTCCATTTTCCTGTTCAGAACAGATGCTTTGTTCCAAAAACGCAGTAAAATGCGCTAAAAGACTGGCATTTTCACAGAATCTGTCAGCATTATCTGTCATTCGCTGCATAAAATCAAGCGTCGTTTCTTCAAAAGCAGGGATTACCCGATGTCGGATGTGATTTCTCAGATATTTTATTTCTGCATTGCTGGAATCATCACGATAATCGAGGCTTTCACTTTTAATATAATCCAAAATATCCTGACGGGAATTTTTCAACATAGGACGCAAACGCTTACCATTTTGCAATTCCATTCCTGTCATGCCTTTGATTCCCGTGCCACGTGTCAAATTTATCAACATAGTTTCCACCAAATCATCTCGATGATGCGCTAAAAGGATGTAATCACAGGATTTGGATTTTCTAAGTAACTCAAACCACTCGTAACGCAAATCTCGCGCTGCCATTTGAATTGAGATTCCATTTTTTTCGGCATATGCTTTTGTCTGAAAATGAGCAAACTCAATATCATATTCATAATAATCAGCCCATTTTTTAACAAAGGCCTCATCTGCATCCGATTCATCGCCTCGCAAATTAAAATTACAATGCGCTACAATTCCGTTTAATCCATGCTGATGAGCTAAAGCAAGCAATGCCATTGAATCAGCACCACCGCTTACGGTCAATACATATTTCCTTTGTTGAAAATCTTCATCGAGCTGTTCAAGAATATGAACAAAATTATATAAAATCGTGTTTGTCATAATTTTCACTGAAATGCTGCCAAGTTACGTAAAAAATCATCTCTCGCCATATCTTTAGCACCCAAACTGAGTATATGCGATGTTGACTGCTGCACATCAATCATCTGAACACCAAGCTTATCCGCAACCAAACAGAGAAAATATAAGGCAGCTTTGGATGCATCCCTTTGTTTATGAAACATTGACTCTCCGGAAAACACGCTACCCACTTTAACACCATACAATCCACCGACCAATGCTCCATCTGAATATGTTTCCACTGAAAATGCATAATTTTTCTTATTTAGCAGCTTGTAGGCATGCAACATCTCATCAGTTATCCAAGTTCCCTCCTGCCCTTCACGAGGAACAGTAGCACATGCTTTGATGATTGCTTCAAAATTAGAATTTAGTTTAAACTGATAATTGAATTTTCGAATACTCTGTTTAAGTGATTTAGATGCTTTAAATTCTTTTGGGAAAAGCACAGTTCTAGGATCGGGAGACCACCAAAGAATTGGGTCGCCAACATTATACCATGGGAAAATTCCATTGGAATACGCCAAAATCAATCGTTCAGGACTTAAATCGCCGCCAATGGCAAGTAATCCGTCGGATTCAGCCAATTCGGGATGCGGAAAGCGAATCTGTTTGTCCAATTGATATACTGGCATGCTGCAAAAATACGAAATCTTTCTGATCAACAAATCATCACAATATTTAGAAAATTTTTAAATCCATGTTAAAAAACCAATCAAGGATATAAAATTTGTAGAATTTTATTATTTTTGACTTGACTGAAACTGCAAATTATCGATGATTAAATGGTTAGAGTCACATATGGGAACCTGTAATTTCAAGGCAAGCACAGGATTAGACTGCCCTGGGTGTGGCATGCAAAGAGCCATTATTGAATTACTTAAAGGAAACATTTGGGAAAGTATTCAGCTTTATCCAGGATTAATTCCCATGATTTTCACTTTTGGTTTGTTATTTTCACATTTGATTTTTAATTTTAAAAACGGTGCTAAATATTTAAAAATATCATTTATTATTACAACAGCCATTATCGTAATTAGTTATCTCATTAAAATATTCACGCAATATCGTATTCAATAGCATTAAAAAACCGTAATATGGATAATCAAAACAAGAAAACACAAAATCACGGATTTGAATTCAGTGGTGAAAAATCCTCCAAAGGTGAAAAAGCTGAAGCTCCCGAACCAAACAATGGAATTCAATTTGAAACCACAACAACCGGTGAATTATCTGAAAACCCACCACCAAAAGCAGAACCTCAAACGCAATCGAAAAAATCGAATTTCATGCAACAAAAGCTCCCAAACTCAGGCGGAATCTTGGCAATGGGAATCATTTCCATTGTTTCATTTTGCTGCTGCTGGGGCATAAGTGGTATTGTATTAGGAATTATTGCGATTGTGATGTCCGTTAAAGCAGAGCGTATCTATATAGAAAATCCCGAATTATTTACTTTGGCATCGTATAAAAATATGCGTGCTGGTAAAATTACAGCAATAATAGGGCTTTCAATTTCTGTTATTTGGGCAATAGCACAAATTATAATTTTGGCATCTGGTGCAAATTTCTTTGACATCAATAACTCCATACAAGAACTGAATGAAATAATTCAGGATCCTGGCTATTAAAATCTGACTATGAAAAAAAAGATTATTGCAATTTCTAAACTTGGAAAGTGCATCGCTGAACCTGAAGCTCATGATGATATAATGCAGGACATTTTGCGTGCTGAACAAGAAAATCCTTGGTTTACGAAATCGTTCTGCATTCAAACACTAACATATTGGGGCAAATTATTGAGTTTAGACAATTTATCTGAATTCGCAAAAAATTATTCCTTCGGAAAGCCCGATATTAAGCGAGTGGGAATTATTATGGCGGGAAATATACCGATTGTCGGCATGCATGATCTTTTAATGGTTATCCTTAGCGGACATAAAGCCATTGTTAAACGTTCATCAAAGGACATGGTATTGCCAAAAATGATTATCCGTAAACTTAGTGAATTCATGCCGGAAATTCACGAGCAAGTTATCTTTGAGACTGAATTATTCAAGAATACCGATGCCATTATTGCAACAGGAAGCAACAATTCGGCTCGATATTTTGAGCAATATTTCGAAAAACTTCCACACATCATACGTAAAAACAGAAATGCAATTGCAGTTTTAAGCGGAAAAGAAACACCTGCTCAATTAAACGCGCTTTGCGATGATATTTTTATGTATTTTGGATTGGGATGCCGTAGTGTATCAAAACTATATGTTCCAGAAGATTATGATGTAACAAAAATACTCGACGCCTGTGAATCCTGGTCGCATCTTATGGAGCATTCCAAATATATGAATAATTATATTTATCAAAAAGCGATTTTATTGATGGATCTGCAAGTTCATCTTGACAATGATTTCTTATTGCTTCGGGAACAGTCAGATTTAGCATCGCCTTTGAGCGTATTGCATTATGAGCGATATAAAAGCATTGATTCGCTCCAATCAGAGCTAAGCTTACTCAGCGATTCAATTCAATGCATTAGCAGTGATATGGAGGGCATTCCGGAGCGCATTCCACTTGGAACATGCCAAAAACCCGGCTTGGATACTTTTGCTGATAATGTTGATAGCATGGAGTTTTTACTGAATTTGTAGCATAAATAAACAGGAGTTTGACGCGTAGGGGAAAGTAACGCAAAGGGAAATTAAAAGGAACTTGACGCGTTGGGGAAAGTAACGCAGAGAGACGCAAAGGGGCAAAGTTTCGCAAAAAAGAACTAACAGAAGTTTGACGCGTAGGTAAAGTAGCGCAAAGGGAAATTAAAAGGAGTTGGACGCGTAGGGGAAAGTAACGCAGAGGTTCGCAAAGGGGCAAAGTTTCGCAAAGAAGAACTAACAGGAATTGGACGCGTATAAAAAGGTAACGCAAAGGGAAATTAAAAGGAGTTTGACGCGTAAGGAAAAGTAACGCAGAGAGACGCAAAGGAGCAAAATTTCGCAAAGAAAAACTAATGGAGTTGGACGCGCAAGAAAATATGAATAACAAGAAAATTTTGTTAAATTTGTAATAAGTATCAGCGAAAGATTGTTATCTTTTTACACTGACTTAAAACATGAGTATAAAAAGCATGCATTATGAATATTTACAAATTCAGAATATTATCAACAGAAAGCAAAGATTTTATCAGAGATATTGAAATCCCTGACGAAAAGCGCTTTTACGATTTACACATGGGCATACAAGCGGCCTGCGATTTTGATTTTGCACAAATGACAAGTTTTTACTTGAGTAATAAAGGCTGGGAAAGAGAAGAAGAAATCAGCATGATTGATATGGATAAAGCCGGTGATGAAGATGACAAACCATATTTCATGAAAGATGTCCGATTAAAGGATTTAATTAGCAAAGCGAATCAACGATTACTCTATCTTTTTGATTTCTTTTCGGTTAGAATGATGTTCATTGAGCTAGTAGAAATCCGACCAATGACCCCCAAAGAAGCGAAACAAAATTATCCGATATGTAGCTTTTCAGAAGGAGAAGCTCCCAAAATGCAAGTAATTGACGATGTTCTGAATGTGGACGATTTATTGCCGGATGATTTTGATGAATTCGATGACGATTTTTCAGAAGGTTTCGATAATATTGATGATTACGATTTATAGTGAGCAAAAAACGAAAAATAATGCTCAGCATCAGCGGGCCTACAGCTGTAGGAAAAACTAGATGCAGTCTTCAAATTGCAGAGCATTTTAAGACAGAAATAATTTCCTGTGATAGCCGGCAAATATACAAGGAAATGAAAATCGGTACAGCCGTTCCTGAATATACTGAGTTACAACGTATCAAACATCATTTTATCGGGAAACTTTCAATCCATGATTATTACAATGTCAGCATGTTTGAGCAAGATATTGTAAATTTATCAAGCAGATTATTTGAAAGCCATAATTTATTGCTAATGGTTGGTGGTTCAGGCATGTATCTTAATGCCGTACTGTATGGGATTGATGATATTCCCGATCCTGATATGAAAATACGGGAGCACCTAATCCAACAACATGAAAGCAAAGGACTGTCTCCCCTACTCACCCAGCTAGAAAAGCTTGATCCGGTGTCATATCAACGCATTGACAGAAATAATCCGAAACGGGTAATTCGTGCCATTGAAGTTTGTCTTTCCAGCGGGAAACCCTTTAGCAGCTTTCATACCCGACAGATTAAATCGCGTGATTTTGATATTTTAATGATCGGATTAGAAATTCCGAGAGAAACACTTTATGAACGCATTGACAAACGCATAGACATCATGCTGGAGCAAGGTTTAGAGAATGAAGCCAGACAATTGCATCCTCACCAAGGATTAATAGCTCTCAAAAGCATAGGGTATCGAGAGTTTTTTCAATATTTCGACGGAAAGGTTTCTAAAGACGAAGCAATCCATCTTATCCGAAAAAACACAAGACAATACGCAAGGAAGCAAATCAATTGGTTAAAACGCTACAAAGCCATGCAATGGTTTCACCCAGATGATGTTGATGGGATGATTAAACGAATTGAAACTTATCCGTAATATCCTATTTTTTCGTCATGCTTATATCCTTTGGAAAAATCACAAATTTACTTCATCTTTGCAAAAAAAAGCATGAAATGTCGCCCCGGATGTGCAGCCTGCTGCATTGCAATTTCAATTTCCTCACCGATTCCCGGAATGCCTAAGGGAAAACCTGCCGGGGTGCGCTGTGTCAATCTTAATGATAATGGACATTGCAAAATTCATAACAGCCCTGATTATCCCAAAGTTTGCAGTGATTTTAAAGCCGACCCTGAATATTGTGGAAACACCCGTGATGAAGCGCTGCGAAACCTTGCTGAATTAGAGCGATTAACAAGTTGAAAATATTTTCAAAAGTAAAATAATAATTTCGTAAATTCGTTCATAAATAAAACACAAACCTATGAAACGAATTGTATTAATCTCACTTGTTGCCTTATTTTTATTTTCATGTACTAAAGATGAGGGTGATCCCTTCTTTTCAGAATCCAGTACTTTTTCATCAACTGATGGCTCCTCTTCAGAAGGTGAATTAAACGATCCCAATGGAGGAAATGAACAATCAGGGCTTATTACTGCAGGCGAATGGAACGATCTTGACAACTGGTGTTTCTGGAGGAATTTGCTTAACACGCAAGATTATTCCGACCTGCCAGATTATTGGACAATATTTACGGATCACAGAATATCAGTCATATTAAGCAATGAAACCGGAGAATTACTACGAAATCAATCAGTTAAATTATACAGAAACGGAACAATACAATGGGAAAGCAAAACCGATAACTATGGAAAAGCAGAATTATGGTATTCACCTTACCAAAGCGAAAGTGAAACCATCAATGATTTGACAATACAAATTGAAGATTTTGAAAGCACATATTCCGTTGGAATGTTTGAAAATGGGACAAACGAGATATCAATCAACATTCCGAACAACACATCGCAGCGGGTTGAACTGGCATTTATTGTTGATGCAACCGGATCAATGAGCGATGAATTAGAATTTCTGAAAGATGATTTGCAAGATGTTATTCAATCGGTAGAATCACAAAACGCAGCCGCTGACATTTATACAGGGACCGTATTTTACCGAGATGAAGCCGATGACTATGTAACCCGTTTTTCTCAATTTGATGGCAATATCCATAATACCATTAGTTTTATTAATCAACAATCTGCAGGTGGCGGAGGCGATTATCCTGAAGCAGTGCATACCGCACTAAACACCTGTCTAACAGAATTGCAATGGTCAGATGATGCATTAGCACGCATTGCATTTTTAATATTAGATGCTCCCCCGCATTACACACAGGATGTAATTGATGAATTGCAAAATTCCATTGAATCGTATGCCAAAAAAGGCATTAAAATTATTCCGATTTCAGCAAGTGGAATTGATAACAATACAGAATATTTGCTGCGAACATTTTCAATGCTTACAAACGGCACCTATGTTTTCATTACTAACGACAGCGGCATCGGGAACGAACATTTAGAACCCAGTGTTGGAGAATATGAGGTGGAATTACTCAACGAACTAATGGTGAGACTAATTTTGAAATATACCGAAAGTTTGTGAGGTTAGGTTTGGAAAACGATTGTCATTCAATTGAAAAAGGAAAACGATTGTCATTCGATGGAAAAGGGAACAACGATTGTCATTCAATTGAAAAAGGAAAACGATTGTCATTCGATGGAAAAGGGAACAACGATGGTCATTCAATTGAAAAAGGAAAACGATGGTCATTCGATGGGAAAGGGAAAATGATGGTCATTCGATGGAAAAAATCGAAGATACGTTCCGAAAGCTTTCTGGAAACATAGATGCTATGGATTTCTTTTCACCATTAAGGCATTAAGGAAATTAAGGTTTTCATTAAGATTCTTTCAGCAGTTTTAGCACAATGCAATCGTTTGGAGTTTGAGATTTGTTTGTTATTTGAATTTTTAAATTTTGAATTTGGTATCCCGCTATACAGCGGGATGGTTCAACATTATATTTTCGTTGCGTTCCTTCGTCTCTTACAAAAATATTGTTTCACGTATTTAGTACTTTCTTCTCACAGATTTCTCACCACTGGCTAGCGGCTCGAAATAACCGCCATGCCTTACGGGATGGGAAAAAGGTAGATGACACTCTGCTTAATTTGACTTTTTGTCATCGCCCTTTTT
>JAYEFQ010000011.1:0-26065 GCA_034658655.1 Bacteroidota bacterium | reverse complement strand
AATCTTTCTGCAAATAAACCAAAGCTTGTCCATCACCTGCATACCAATTTTCCTGATGCCGATATGCCTCAACGGATATTCGTATTGACATGGATTTTTCTGTTTCCTTGGGCTCATTATCGATTCGAGCTATGAGTAAGGCCTCATCAGGCAACTCAACATCTTTAGGCTGATTTAATGCAGATGAGGTTAAAAACCAACCGGTACTGATTAAAAACAAAAAAACCGGAATCGCAAATAAATACCGATAATGAAATGATTTACGAATAGGTTTTAATGCATATAGCATAAAACATAAAAATCCGAAAACAATGGGAAGAAGAATGGAAATTGACACGCCTGAATGTATGCTAAATACAATTCCGATTAACAAAGGGAAAAGCAAACGCACAAATGGCATTGTTCGTATTTGTTCTTTAAATTGCACGTTTAAAGATAGGGAAAAAATACGAATTTCAAATCAAAAAAAAAATTGCCAAAAAGGCGACTACTCGGTTTCAGCATTTTGCGTTTCAAACTCACGCACTAAATCTATATCGTCGATGTGAATACTATTAAGAATAATCGCCACTTCCTCAGCCCTAGAGTGATTTGGATATTGATCGAGAAACTTTTGATAATAGGCCTCCGCATTTTCTTTATCACCAATCATATTTTGATTAACAAAACCCAACATATAAATTACAGCTGGCATCTTATCAAAATCCTCATATTGTTGTTCAATTCGATAAAGATAGGAACAAGCATCAATTGGTTTTTCCGTATTCATGGCAATTTCGGCAGCACGAAATAGATACTCAGGACTCAAACTATCTTTTCTGTACCGACTCGAATAATTCAGGTACATAGCAATCATTTTTTGTCCTTTATCAGCATCTACTTCAATATCAGAATGTAAATCAGCTTCCATTTTCTGAATACTATCCACCAAAACATCCCTGCTGTTAACAACATTAGTGTTATTTAACTGACAACTGATTAACAAACTTGAAACAACAAAAAATAGTAATACGAATTTAATTAAATATCTCATGCAGTAATAATTTTATAATCTGTTTTCACTTTTCCTTTTGAAATTGCAGCGAGTTTCGATCGTAATAAGCGTTTTCTCAATGGTGCAACTTTATCAGTAAACAAAATTCCATTGAGATGATCGTATTCATGTTGAACCACAATAGCTTTAAAGCCTTCATAATGCTCTTCTTTTTCTTCGAATTTTTCATTGAGATAGCGCATTGTAATACTCTCATAACGCTTAACCTCTTCATTAATATTCGGGATACTCAGGCATCCTTCTTCAATACTAATCAAGTTTTCTCCATGCTCAACAATTTCCGGATTAATAAAAACTCGCTTAAAGTCCTTTAACTCAAGATACTCCTCACCCATCGGCGAAGCATCAATTATGTATAACCGAATTGACTTTCCTATTTGAGGTGCAGCTAAACCAACTCCACTTGCACTATACATTGTCTCAAACATATTTGCAATAAGCGGCTCAGTATCAAATGTCTCGGGATCTACTTCGGATGCTTTTTTTCGCAAGACCGGATGCCCATATAAAACTACAGGATATATCATAATACTTTTTTTTTACTTTCCATATAAGATTGCAGAATAATCGTGGCAGAAACTTTATCAACCAAAGCTTTGTCACGACGCTTCATTTTTTTTACTCCACCATCAATCATAGCTTGAAATGCCATAATTGAAGTATAACTTTCGTCAATACTATCAACACAAAGGTTAGGAAAAAGTTTTTTACACTTTCTCATTGCACCCTTTATGTGCGGAACTGGCTCCGAATCTGACCCATCGTCACGAGTTGGCATACCAAACACGATACAATCAACCGATTCTGTTTCCACATACTGCTTTAAAAAATCAAATAAATCTTTTGTATGAATTGTTTTCAAACCGGTTGCAATAAGCTGCAGTGGATCTGTTACTGCAATACCAGTACGTTTAAAACCATAATCAATTGATAAAATCCGAGCCATAATTCATTGCAAAGTTAAAATATTTTCATATCAAAAAAAAAATTTGTATATTTGATTGCTAATAAATCAATTACTATGAAAACAAAGTCGATTTTAACTCTATTATTAATCTGGAGCATAAACCAAGCAAGCGCCCAGTACATTACTACAAACAACAGCTTAACTGCTGAACAGCTCATTCAGGACACACTCATAACAGGATGTGTTACTGCTGACAACATCACCACAAACAACTCTGATGCCTTCGGATATTTTAACAATAATGGCACGAGTTTTCCCTTTGAATCGGGATTAATTATGGCGAGTGGCCCAATTGAAAATGCGATAGGTCCAGATAATTCAACAAGTGAGGGTGGTTCTATTGGTTCTGGCTCAGATACAGACTTAGCCATGCTTACATCATATTCTGTTAATGATGCAACAGTTATTGAATTCGATTTTGTACCTGCCAGTGACACGATTCGTTTTAATTATATTTTTGGGTCAGAAGAATTCCCAGAATATGCAAACTCCAGCTTTAATGATGTATTTGGTTTTTTTATTTCAGGTCCTGGTATTTCTGGTCCCTATTCAAATAGCGCAATTAACATTGCACTACTGCCAAATGGACAAGCAGTAACCATTGATAATGTATATAACTCAGGCACATGGTACAACGGCCCAACCTCAGGTAACGGTGGTACCGGGCAAGCCTATAATAATACCGTTCAATATGATGGTTGTACAACTCCATTAACTGCAGAAGTTATTTTAACTGCCTGCGAAACATACCACATTAAACTTGCAATCGGTGATGCAGGTGATAGCGCTTATGACTCTGGTGTATTTCTCGAAACAGGTAGTTTTACTAGTGGCGTACAAATAAATGCAGTAAACAACTCAGATGTAGGTTCAGATGCTGACCTATATGAAGGCTGTACTAATTTCTTTGCCCTTGAAAGAACTCCAAATTCTCCGATTGATGAATCAGTAACAATTTACATTAATTACTTATCAGGAAGTACAGCAGAAGAAGGTGTGGATGTTTCAACATTTGTTGACTCCGCTTATATGGCACCTTATGAAACTGCCGATACAATTTGGTATTCTGCATTTAACGACGGAATTGAAGAAGTTACAGAAACCATAATCTTGGAATTCTGGACATCTTGCCCCTGCGGGAATTCCGGCGGAAACTCAGTGATTGATACAATTTTTGTTTATGATGTAGAAAGTATCAAAGGAGGGATACAAGATGTTCAAAACAACTATTGCGGAGAAACACCGCCACCAACTCTTGATTTGGTGGCCGAAGTGGACATTACACCAGCCTATTACGAATGGTCAACTGGCTCCACAAATGATACAATTACAATTATCCCACAGCCTGGAGCTGAAACATTTTATGTTACTATTTCTGACCTATGCGGCAATGAATTGTACGACTCAATTACAATTCGAGTCTCCAGTATGTCTGTTGAAAACATAAACATAAGCCACGTAAGCTGCTATAATGAATGCGATGGAGAAGTTACCATTGATGTTCAAAACGACTTTGCTCCATTCCAATTTACGTATGGAAATGCCATGTTCTTTTATATTCCAGATTCTTTGACAAACACTTACGATAATACATTTACCGGTTTATGTCCTAAAGAGTATTATTTGAAAATCACAGATACCATTGGCTGCCAAATAGAAACAGAATTTCAAATTAACAACAAACCAAACATTTTGCTTTCTGATGGAATATTACCTGTAGAAACAGAATATTGTAGTGATCCGGGAGAAATTAGTATGACTGCAACTTCAGTTGTCGATGATGCGAACTATACTTGGTGGAATGGGACTGAAACCCCAACAGTGAATTTCACTCCAATGCTCGGAACAAACACCTATGGATTAAGCATTACTGATGCCTGCGGGAATCTATTTTCCGATGAAGTAGAAATTTCCGTATCAAATTTAACTGCAGAAGGATTTTCTGAACCTGATATAAGTGGCACCTGTAATGGTGAAGCATGGGCAGTCCCCTCAAATGGAATTCCACCTTATACATATTATTGGTATAACCCAATCGCTTTATTCGGACAAACACAAGAAGACCTTTGTGCAGGAAATTACACCGTGCAAATCACTGATGAAATAGGATGTTCTATTGAAATTGACATTGAAGTTGAATTTTTAGTCAATGTTGCAAATAATGAAAGCAGCGGGATTAAGATTTATCCAAACCCGACAAGCTCACACGCATTTATCGACCTTTCAGGCTTAGACCAAACTGCTGTAACAATCAAAATTTCAACAATCACAGGACAAGTAATTGGAGTGTTTAAAACCACAAAATCTCAATTTAAAACACCTAATCTTTCAGCAGGAAGCTATTTAATTGACATTATGGTGCATGAAAACCAAGTATATAAAGACAAATTGATAATTACAGAATAACCTCTTTTGATAAATACATAAATTCAAAGCCTCTTTTACGGGAGGCTTTGTTGTTTCTATCAATAATTATAAAACACACTGTTGAACAACATTTAACAATATGTTAAAAAAATCCGACAAGAATTATTGAAATGGGAATAAGATTTTTATCTTTATCATGGGAAAATATTTTTCTCGTTTATGTTTTTTTGAAAAAATGGGATTATGAAAAAGGAGATTAAATTCAGCTTGATTTACCGTGACATGTGGCAATCCTCAGGGAAATATGTCCCCAGAGTTGATCAACTAAAACGCGTTGCCCCTGCTATTATTGATATGGGCTGCTTTGACCGAATTGAAACAAATGGCGGTGCATTTGAACAGGTAAATTTACTTTACGGTGAAAACCCAAATAAAGCTGTAAGAGAGTGGACAAAACCATTTAACGAAGCCGGAATCGAAACGCATATGCTGGAAAGAGCATTAAATGGAATACGCATGTACCCAGTTCCAGAAGATGTCCGAGAACTAATGTTTAAAGTTAAAAAATCTCAGGGTGTTGATATCGCCCGATCTTTTTGTGGCTTGAACGACCATCGCAATTTAGAGTTAAGTATAAAATATGCGAAAGAAGCAGGAATGATTTCGCAAGCAACGCTAAGTATTACACATTCAGATATTCACACTGTAGATTACTATATGAATGTCGTGCAACATGCAGTTGAATATGGAACAGACGAAATTTGCCTAAAAGACATGGCAGGCGTAGGACGACCGGTTTTTCTCGGGAAACTTGTAAAAGCTATTAAAGATGCATATCCAAACCTTATTGTTCAATATCATGGACATATAGGACCAGGATTTTCAGTTGCATCCATACTTGAAGTTGCAAAAGCAGGTGCTGATTATATTGACACAGCAATGGAACCATTAGCATGGGGCATGGTGCACCCAGATATTATTACCGTACAAGCGATGTTAAAAGATGCAGGTTTTCTGGTTAAAGACATTAACATGAAGGCTTATATGAAAACCCGAGCATTAACACAAGAATTCATTGATGATTTTCTCGGATATTGGATTAATCCCAAAAACCGCTTTATGTCATCCCTACTTATTGGGTCAGGATTACCAGGTGGCATGATGGGTAGCATGATGGCTGATTTGGAAAACATACATACCGGAATCAATGCAGGGCTCACTGCACAAGGGAAAAACCCACTAAGTCTCGATGATTTACTTGTGATGCTGTTTGACGAAGTACAATATGTGTGGCCAAAACTCGGATATCCACCGCTGGTAACTCCATTCAGCCAATATGTGAAAAATATTGCTCTGCTAAATATCATGAGTTTGCAACAAGGCGGAAAACGCTTCCAAACCATTGACAACAATACATGGGCTATGATTCTTGGAAAAGCAGGACAACTACCTGGAAAACTTGCGCCCGAAATTATTGAATTGGCAGAAGAACAAAACAAAACGTTTTATACCGGAACCCCTCAGGATAATTATCCCAATGCATTGGATGATTATCGAAAAGAAATGGAAGAAAAAAACTGGGATACAGGAGAAAATGACGAAGAATTGTTCGAGCTGGCAATGCACGAAAGACAATACAGGGATTACAAATCCGGAATTGCTAAAGAACGCTTCCTGAAAGAGCTGCAGACACTCAAAGAAAAGCAATCGAAACCAAGTCAGAACAGTACCAACAAAGCATCGAAAGACGGAAACATTATAGATATTGTTTCTCCATATTTCGGTAGAGTTTATTTTGACTTGTCATTAGAAATGGAAAATGAAAGCATTAAACTTGGTGACACTATCAAAAAAGGACGCCGAATCTGTTATCTCGAATCGCACTCCTCCTATCAGGAAATCACGACCTGTTGTGATAGTGAAGTGATAGAAATTAATTTCAAACAAGGTGATATGGTTTCAAAAGACGATATCATCGCTAGAATCCAAAAACAAAAGTAATACCATTTATTAATGTAAATTGCAAGTATTATGCCGATGTAGATTCAACACCGATAGGCGAAGCAAAACGTAGCATATCGGTAGTTTTGGATCACAATCGGTATAAGGGCTTGTTAAGAAATAAAGTTTACGTAACTAATCAGTATCAGCAAAAGTAACTCGTCACCGCAAATCGAAGAAAGAACATTAGAATCGAACAAGTAAACAGACATATATCTACACAAGTAAAATTATTTGTAAATATTTTTTTTCAAAAAAGGTATTCATTGAATGTCTTTTTTATTATTTTTGTAAACGCCCAAATTTGTGCACCTTCACCCCCTATCATTTTGATATTTAACAACATAAAAACACCATTTTCATCATAGTTTTTTTTATGTTTGCATTTTGAAATTATTCAAGCATAGAAACTAGTGAATTACATGATTGATTTAAATAAAACTTTAGCTGATACGCTCAGCGCGCATAAACACATTATTGATAATGTGACAAGAGAAGCTTTTATTGAAGAAGCAGTACAAAAAAAAGAATGCATGGTGGCTAAAAATGGCGCATTAGCAACTTGGACACCAGAAGAATCAACCGGTAGAAGCCCAAAAGACACCTTGATTGTTAAACGTCCAGAGTCGCAAATCCACATTGACTGGAATTCACCCAACAATCTTCCGATGACAGAAAAGCTTTTTAATTCTATTTATGAAGATGCCATGAAATTTCTGGGTGACACTGACAAACTATATATTACTGATCGAGTTATCGGAGCCGATTCATTATATGCACTTCCGGTAAAAACCATCACAAATAAAGCTTTGACATCGGTCTTTACCTATAATATGTTCAGGCCAATTCCTGAAAACATTGACAAAAGCTGTTTTGCCGACCGTGGATTTACATTGATTACACTTCCGTATCATAAATTAGATAAAGAGAAATATGAATGGAAACTGCGCCGGCTAGCAAACGGTGAAACTTCTGACATGATTGTCGCCATGGATCTTGACCGCAGAATCGGTTTGGTTATCGGCTCTGCCTATTTGGGAAGCGTAAAAAAACTCATGTTTACTGTCATGAATTACTATCTTCCGTTTGAAAAAGTGTTACCGTTACACTGCTCTGCTAATGTTGGGAAAGATGGCAATTCTGCACTTATCCTCGGGTTATCTGGTACAGGAAAAACCACCTTATCAGCAGACCCAAATCGCAAACTGCTTGGTGACGATGAACATGGCTGGGCAAACCACGGCATCGCAAACTTTGAAAATGGCTGTTATGCAAAAATGATTGACATTAATCCGGAAAATGAACCGGATATTTATCATGCCATCATGCATAAAAACGAATATAAGAACCATGGTTCAATCATTGAAAATGCAATGATATACCCCAATGGAAAATTTGATTTCAACGACGATAGATTAACACCAAACAGCAGAGCATCATATCCGCTAAAATACTTGCCAAACATTGAGCCAAGTAGCTGTGCCGGACATCCAAATACAATTTTATTTCTCACCGCCGATGCATACGGTGTACTCCCTCCCATTTCTAAACTAGATAAACATCAGGCAATGCTTTGGTTTCTTATGGGATACACATCAAAACTCGCCGGCACTGAAACCGGAATTACAGAACCAACCGCCACATTCAGTAGGTTTTTCGGTCAACCCTTTATGCCCGGATTACCATCAGTTTACTCCCAAATGCTAGGAGATAAAATGGAAAAATTTAACACTTCTGTTTATCTGATTAATACTGGTTGGTCAGGTGGAAAATATGGCGTAGGAAAACGTATCGCCTTGCCATTAACCAGAAAAATGGTTGATGCAGCGCTAAACGGAAGCATTAAAAATGCTGAATATATTTATGACGAACGTTTTCACTTAAATATTCCAAAAGAAGTTCCCGGCGTACCATCAGAAATATTAAATCCGATCAACACATGGAAAAATGCGGACGAATACACTGAAACAGCTCAAGATTTAGCAAATCAATTCAGCAAAGCATTTGATGAAGCATATGGTAAAAACAATATTTCTTCACATGTAAAGAAAAATTGCCCTGGGAAATAATCTAATTTGTTTTTTTGTGTTGGGATGCGATTAATCGCATCCCAACACAAAAAAACAACAGTAATAACAAAAATTCAATTAGTAAATGCAACTTTTAGGAGTATCAATATACTCTTAATATCACAGTGCTTTTCTCTTTATTTCTGTCAGTCTCATTTTTTTCATCTGTTAATGCAAAATCTTAAGACTACCAAACAATATCATCACGATTAAATGGCATAGTCATACAACGCGCTCCACCGCCACCTCTGGGCAACTCAGAACCTTCTAGAGTTACAACGCACCGCTTATAATCATCTGGATGTTTTTTCCCTTTAATTACATCATCAGCTTTCAGCACTTCGAAACCATGTTTATTTATTTCCTCAATTGTGTATTCGTTTCGTGCGTATCCGACCACTTTTCCTGGAGCAAATGCGAAGAAATTAGCACCACTATGCCATTGTTCTCTTTGCTGTACCCAAGGATCAGAAACACCACCGCACATTACAGGTTCGAGGTCAATACCAAGATTTTGTAAAGCTTTCAAAATATTTTCTTCTTCATATATTTTAACCACACCATTTGTAACGGCAATATGAATTACCTGATATCGACTTGGTTTTAAAATAATCGGTTCATAAACCATACACTTATCTTTATCCAAAAACGTAAAAACCATATCTAGATGGATAAAAGACTCGGGTGTATATGGTAATTCCTGAACAATAATGTGCATTGTTTCTTTACGTTCACGAAGCCGTTTTAGAATAAAATCAATACCTTGTGATGTTGTACGTGAGCCATTTCCTATTAGCAAGACATCCTCTCTGGCAACTAGCACATCACCTCCTTCAATCGTAATTTTATCATTAAACAATTCATCCTCAACAGGATTAACAGTTGTTGTCGAAAAGTTCGGATGAAAATCAAAAATTGCCTGCATAATTAAGGATTCTCTTTCTCTCACTTTATTAGCCATACGCCCAATCAACACTTTTTCATTTATTGCCATTGATGCATCACGTGTAAAAAAGAAATTATGCAATGGGCGCAAAGTGTATCTATCCTTTTTCTGATAAGAAGTCAACGTATCTTTAACCATTTTCACACCCTCAATCATTTGTTTTGCAAGCTCTTCATCATTAATATTTTCTAACAAATGCCTTTGCAAACTAACAGATTCATTTTCACAAATTCTATCAATTAAATTCTCACGAATTCGGCTATTATGCAAAATATCATGCAAGAGATCTGTTACTTGATAGGTTTTTGTAACTTTCTCAAGAAAACCGGCAAGCTGCTGATACTCTAACTGTGCAACATTCAAATTCAGAATATCACTATACAAAGCCCGTTCTGCATTTTCAGGTGTCATATTTTGCACCTCAGCACCGGGTTTATGTAGGATTACTCCGTTCAATTTCCCAATTTCAGAATTCATTTTAACTTGTAGTGCATTTGAAGTCATAAGCATCGCATTTTTTGAGGCTGCAAAAGTACAATTTATTAACGAGAAAATTAATACATCCAATGACATATTTTTCAATCATATATTTATTAAAAAGAGCAATCAGTTTTCGATATCTCCATAAATTTAGGGTCATCTTCATTCTATCCTAAGCATATTTAAAAAATCATTCATTTTAGAGACAACGTTTTACAATACTTCTTCGTCTTATTAAAAACCTGTGAAGTTAATTGGTGCGATGTATGTTAACTTTATTTTGATGGGAGTCGAAAAAACAGGCTCCCATTTTTTTGAGCACACGCTTAACCCTGTCCTTCAGGTCGGGGTGGAAAAGCATGCGAGACAAAATGGGGCTTTAGCCCTGCCTATTTTCGCTCAACATTAATAATTCAATCATAACCCACTAAAATTGCAGTAGAACCCTAAAAAAAAGAGTCCGAATCGCTCCGAACTCTCTCATATACTATGCTATCATATTTAAAACCTAAAGCCAATGGTTGCCAACACAGAATGTCTTAAACGATCAATATCTGCTTCGGGAGCATCTAACCCATATCCTTCATACATTAAATATTTATTTGATTTATCTTGATACACATAAGCCATATCAAAAAAGAAACTTTGTGTTCTAAATCCAAACCCACCTGAGAATTTCATCAAATCATCTCCGGCATTCAATTGTCCTGATGCATAGGGATTTGTAATATATGAATATCCCCCACGCAATGCAATTAACCCAAGCTTATATTCAGCTCCAAGCTTAAATATGTGAGAAGCCTTAAATGCATCTTGTATGGCATCATTTTCAGTATTAAATGAATAATCATCTGAGCGCAATTTGCTAATAGAGTAATTTAAGAACTCATAATCGAAACTCACAAGTCCTTGTCTCATTATTATAAATGACATTCCGGCAACTGCACGAAGTGGAGAAATCAAACTATAATTAAAATATCCTGATGGAGAAGGGAAACTAAATGAGGTATCAGCAAAGGTAGAATTAAAATTAGTGCTGTACTCTTCATACATATTATAAAATGTCGGTGTATGCAACGCTCCAGAAATTCGCATCCACTCAATGGGACGATAAATTGCACCAATTTTAAAATTATAACCGGTTCCATCAGCCTCTAAACGATCTGTATAATCAAACGAATTAAAATCAGTAATTAAATCATCCGGGTCCTCCTCTTTATAAAAGATATTTTGAGAAAAGCTCACATCTTGAATTCCAAAACTTGCACCTATGTATAACTCATGATTAAAATTTAATCCCATAGAAAAAACATATTCTCCCATGTGCCCTTTGCGATTGATATCCATTCTCTGAACCTGACCTCTGGCATCATAAGCACTCACATAAACATTTGTATCCGGCACAATAGGATCAAAAAGATAGGTTTCCCATGCGGGAGACAAATAAAAACTATCAAATGAAGAATAATCTAGACCATTCGCTCTAGATGCAAAATGATCTGTCATCGAATTAATGGTATTTTCACCTTCAATTTCAATAACCTCATTAAAATTTTTGAGATTATTGTATCCGAATCCAAAGCTCATACTTTTTAATGCATAAGCATCATCATCAATTAATATGGTACCTACATATCCAATATTTCCCATATTAACATTGTAGGTAAAATCTGTTTCTCTATTACTTAAAAAATCAGATTGACTTTTCGTAAATGAAATCGAAGGTGTAAAGGTAAATTCAGAACTGCGATACACACCCAGGCCTGCAGGATTCAAACTAATGGATGAAAAATCACCACCCAAGCTACTAAATGCACCTGCCATGGAGGTAAACCTTGCGGTTCCTGTACCGTCCAATGAGGAGTAACGCAATGCATCCACCTGATTTTGCCCAAAAGCTGTCAGACTTAATGCAATAATTGCTATTATAAGGCTATATCTTTTCATTATCTTAAACTTTATTTCGTTAAACAAAATTATCTTCTTCCACCACTACTACTACTGCTGCTTCCTCCTGAGCTCCTTGATGAACTTGAGCCTGAACTTGAGCTTCCTGATGAACCACTGCTAAAACTACTACCAGACGAACGACTGGATGAAGATCCACTGCTTCTGTGGCTACTACCGGATGAACGACTAGATGAAGAAGAACTACTCGATGGTCTGCTATAACGACTATTTGTTCGATTAGTAGAGGATGGCTTTGAGTACCTTGAGCTACTACTTGAGCGCGAATTACTTGGTCTATAAGAAGAACCACTTGAACGTGGATTACTTCGAACAGATGAACCGGAATTCCGAGAGTTAGTACTTTGTCTCACATTTGATGATGAGCTACTCCTAGGACGGGTATATGTTCTACTGTTATTATAGCGAGTTCCCGAATTATTTTGCGGTCTTTGATAATAACGAGGTTTACGAGCATTCGCACTATTTGAATTTGAGGGCTTAACTGAATTTTCTCTTTGAGCCGGTGTTCTTGGTGTAGCCTGAGGTTTTCTCTCGTTAGCAACACGTGCTACACCACTATTATTAACTCTACTATTACTGCTATTTACCTCACGACCACTAGCAGGAATACGCTCTGAACTTGTTACCCTACTATCAATCGGGTTTTTATTTGCATCCGGCTTAACATCATTTTCTTTTCTATCCAATTGGTTCGTACTTATTGCAACGCTTTCTCCAGAGTTTGTTGCTGAATTTCCACCTTCACGAACTGCACTCACCTCACTTACATTATCAGATTTCACACCAGTACGAGTATCTCCAGGCTGACGATTACCACTGGCACCACTACCATCACCACCTACTGAACCACGATGTCCAACAAAGTTATTATCATCATCATCAGAATCGCCCCAATAATCATCATATCCACCGCCTCCAGCATAATAACCTGTCCAATAGCCATTCCAATAAGGACTGTAACCATAATAATATGGATTATAATAAGGAGAGTGCCATGAAGAATAATATGGATGGTAACCTATACCATACCAAGGAGTGTACCAAGGATTATTCCAACTCCAATTGAAACCAAAATAATATGAATCGTAATAAAACGGATCATAATAATATGCTCCGTGAAACCGTCTTAATCTGTCGGCATAATAGTATTGATCATCATAATAGTAATCATTTTCAACATAATTACCATCTTCATAATATCCGTCTTCTTCATAATACTCATCCTCAGCATAATAGCCATCTTCCTCATAATAGGTATCATCATTATACTGATTTGACTCAACAGGGTCTTCATACTGCGAAGAATTGATATTTCCTAAGCTTAAATTTTGATTGTTATTACTGGATTCTGCAACCATTTCCTTTCCGGGAGAATAATACACATCATCATAACCATATCCTTCTCCTAGATATACACTGGTAGTGCATCCTGAGGCGAGGATAATAATTCCGAGTGATATTAGCATAAAATATTTCATGGTATAATCTTTATTTTTTATAGTTTTGACAAATATAAATTCAAATGATTTAATGCAAATTTCATACCATATTTATTATGTCTAAAGGATTGACAAAACGTAGCGAAAATTACTCACAATGGTACAATGAACTCGTTGTGAAAGCCGACTTAGCGGAAAATTCAGCAGTGCGTGGTAGCATGGTAATAAAACCATACGGATACGCAATTTGGGAAAAAATGCAAGCTCAGTTGGATAAGATGTTTAAGGACACTGGCCATATGAATGCCTATTTCCCTCTATTTATTCCGAAATCATTCTTTAACAAAGAGGCCAGCCATGTAGATGGATTTGCCAAAGAATGTGCGGTTGTCACGCATTATCGGTTAAAAACGACAGAGAACAATGAAATTGAGGTTGACCCAGATGCTAAACTCGAAGAAGAGTTAATTGTTCGCCCGACATCAGAAACAATTATTTGGAACACTTACAAAAACTGGATACAGTCCTATCGTGACCTTCCAATTCTTGTCAACCAATGGGCAAATGTCGTTCGATGGGAAATGCGGACTCGTTTGTTTTTACGTACCACAGAATTTCTTTGGCAAGAAGGACACACAGCACATGCCACCAAAGAAGAGGCCATTGAAGAAACAAAGCAAATGATTAATGTTTATGCAGAATTTGCAGAAAACTGGATGGCAATGCCTATAAAAATTGGAACAAAAACTGACAGCGAACGCTTTGCCGGTGCAGTTGAAACTTACACAATTGAAGCTATAATGCAGGACGGGAAAGCTCTACAAAGTGGGACATCACATTTTTTAGGACAAAATTTTGCCAAAGCGTTTGATGTGAAATTTCTCACTAAAGAAAATAAAGAAGAACATGTTTGGGCAAGCAGCTGGGGTGTTTCAACCCGATTAATGGGAGCATTAATAATGAGCCATTCTGATGATCTAGGACTGGTTCTACCACCAAAACTAGCACCTTTTCAAGTTGTATTTGTCCCTATTTTCAAAAATGATGATCAGCTTAATGCAATTTCAGAACGCATTGACCCAATTATAAACGCATTAAAATCTCATGGAATCACCGTTCAGTTCGACAAACGAGATTCTCAACGTCCGGGATTCAAATTTGCAGAATACGAATTAAAAGGATATCCAGTACGCGTTGCAGTTGGTCCGAGAGATTTAGAAAGTGGACAATTTGAAGTTGCACGTCGTGATACATTGGAAAAATCCTTTGTTGCAGAATCTGAAATTGTTAAATACATTGAAAATCTTCTAGAGGAAATGCAGACAGACATTTTCAATAAAGCAAAAATTAGACGAGAAGAAACAACATCTAAAGTTGACAGTTACGATGAATTCAAAAAACGTTTAAAAGAAAAACCCGGCTTCATTTTGGCACATTGGGACGGCACTGCTGAAACTGAAGAGCGGATTAAAAATGAAACAAAAGCAACAATCCGTTGTATTCCAATAGACTCTAACGAAGAGGAAGGACAATGTATGGTTACCGGAAAACCATCGAAACGCCGAGTAATATTTGCAAAAGCATATTAATATTGATATTATGAAAGAAGAAATTATAAAAACATTATTAGAAAAGTCGCAGGTTAAGCAAAAAGTTTATGATAACACCAAAGAGGCGTTTAAAACCATAAAAAGCATTTTGCAAGACATTGTCAGCGAATACAATGCAGACCTTATCAATGCAGACAAAAGAGTTTTGCTTGAATACCGTGACAGAGGTGTTTTCGAAGCAGAGATTAGAATTGCAGGAGATTTACTTATCTTTAATATGCATTCTAATATTTTTGAATTTCCACTAGAGCATCAAATTTGGAAAGCTGTTAGTGCAAAAGAAGACCCACTAAGCACATACGGCGGAATCATTAATATTTACAATTTTCTTTCAGATAGTTTTAAATATAATCGTGCTGAAGACATTGGATATTTAATTGGTCGCATCTTCATTAATAAAAACAATCACTATTTCATTGAAGGTCAAAAAGAATTAGGCTCGACCTACCCCAGTTTTGATGAAAATAAAATTACTCAAGACGAGCTAAAAAAAGTTGTTGATGGCACCATATTATATGCACTAAAATTTGACCTGCTTGTTCCGCCATTAAAAAACATACAATTAGCAACGGTAAATCAAATGAAAGAGCGAATAAACAAATCAAAAATTCAAACCGGTAAACGCGTCGGTTTTAATTATAATACTGAAGATTAAAACGTTCGATTTTCATTAAACAATCTGTTTCATAAGCTGTTTACTTAAAAATAAAAATGCAAACTTCATGGAAACATTAATTGGAAAAAAAGCACCAAAATTCAATTCACAAGCCGTTGTAAACGGAGGCGAAATTGTTGAAAATTTTAGTTTAGAACAATACCTAGGGAAAAAAGATGTACTCTTCTTTTTCTATCCGGCAGACTTTACCTTTGTTTGCCCAACAGAAATCATCGCATTTCAAAAACGACTTGCTGATTTTGAGTCCAGAAACGTACAAGTTGTTGGATGTTCGGTGGACTCTGCTTTTTCACATTGGAAATGGCTTAGCACACCAAAAAAAGAAGGAGGCATTGAAGGCGTAAAATATCCGATTGTTGCAGATCAATCACTATTAATATCGGATAAATATGGTGTCTTAGCTGGCGAATATGTTTATACTGAAGATGGAAATGTAGAATACGAAGGGCTTCCACAAGCTTATCGTGGATTATTCATTATTGACAAGGAAGGCATAGTTCGCCATATGCTCATTAACGATATGCCGCTTGGGCGCAGTGTTGACGAAGCATTACGAGTAATCGATGCCCTCCAATATTGTGAAAAACACGGAGAAGTCTGTCCTGCAGATTGGCATGAAGGAGAAGATGCATTAAAAGCAGATCAAGCAGGAATTTCGGATTATCTTAGCAAGCATTAAAAGACACATCATTTTTCAAAAAATTGTCAAGAAAATTTAAAGACCGGAATCTTTCTGGTCTTTTTTTTCAAAGAATCATGATATATATCTTATAACAGGCTGTTAACCTTCCACTACAACCGAGGGAAACCCTCTAATTTTCAACTACTTAACCCATGTTGATTTTTCTTTAAAAATTTACATGTTTTCTGTATGCTAATTGTAGAAAGTCCTTAATTTTGTTACAAATAATTAGGTTTAAACAAACGCTATCATACATCATGAGCAAGAATGGAAAAGTAATCGAGCGTGAAGATGTGGTTGTCAAGTTTGCAGGAGATTCCGGCGACGGTATGCAGCTAACAGGAAACCAATTTTCTGATGCATCTGCATCTTTAGGTAACGATCTTTCAACGTTCCCGGATTTCCCATCAGAAATCAGAGCGCCACAAGGAACCATTGCTGGAGTATCCGGTTTTCAGGTTCGAATCGGTCACAAGGATGTGGAAACACCCGGAGACCTCGCCGACGTGCTTGTCGCATTAAATCCGGCAGCACTAAAGTCTAACTTAAAATGGGTAAAATCAGGTGCAACCATTATTATCGATATTGATAATTTTGACAACAAGCACTACAAAAAAGCAGGGTATGTTGAAGACCCACTAGGGGATGGAAGCCTACAAGGTTACAATTTGATTAAAGCACCGATTACTGAATTATCGCGTGCCACAGTCAAAAAGCTCAACTTAGGTATTGACAACAAAACAGCAGACAAGACCCGTAATCAATTTGTCATGGGAATCCTGTTCTGGTTGTTTAATCGCGACATCGAAAACGGTAAAGATTTCCTCCGTCGTAAATTTGGTAAAAAACCACATTTAGCAGATGCAAACATTGCAGTGCTTTGTGGTGGATACAATTATGCTGAAACTATTGAAGCATTGTCAACCACTTTCCAGATTAACCCGGTTAAAAATCGCAAAGGTAAATTCCGTCAAATTACAGGAAATATTGCAACAGCATGGGGTTTAATTGCAGGTGCAGAAAAAGCAAATAAGGAATTGTTCCTCGGCTCCTACCCGATTACTCCAGCTACTGAAATTTTGCAGGAATTATCAAATCATAAAGATTTAGGTGTAAAAACTTTCCAAGCAGAGGATGAAATTGCCGGCGTAATGACTGCAATTGGGGCTAGTTTCACTGGCAAACTTGCAGCAACTAGTACTTCTGGTCCTGGTCTAGCATTGAAATCTGAAGCTTTAGGACTTGCTGTTATCACAGAATTACCATTAGTTATTGTTAATGTTCAACGTGGTGGACCATCAACCGGATTACCAACCAAAACAGAACAATCAGACTTAATGCAAGCATTATTTGGCAGAAATGGGGAAAGCCCAATGCCAGTTATTGCAGCAACAACTCCAGGAAATTGTTTCCATTATGCCTTTGAGGCATCACGTTTGGCCATAGAACATATGACTCCGGTTATTTTATTAACTGACGGTTATCTGGCAAACGGTACTGAATTATGGAGACTTCCGGAAATGAGTAAAATCCCTGAGATTAAAACACCAAACGTAGAAGATAACGATCCGGATTACCAACCTTACCGAAGAGATCCTGAAAAACTCAATCGTTTCTGGGCTGTTCCCGGACAAAAAGGATTGAGACATAGAGTAGGTGGGTTAGAGAAATCTGACATTTATGGAGAAGTATCACATAATCCATATAACCACGAAAAAATGACTGAATTGCGTCAGGAAAAAGTTAACCGCATAGCCAATTACATTCCTGAACAAGAAGTCTATGGGAATGACGAAGGAGGAGATTTGCTTGTAGTTGGTTGGGGTGGAACTTATGGTGCACTTCACTCAGCAGTTAAAGAAATGCGTGATAATGGACATGATATTAGTTTAGCACAATTCAATTATATCAATCCGTTACCTAGAAATACTGCAGAGATTTTCAGTAAATTTAAAAAAATTATTGTCTGTGAATTGAACAATGGACAATTCTCAACTTATTTGAGAAGTCAACACCCAGATTACAAATATGAGCAATACAATAAGATTCAGGGCTTACCATTTTACATCTCTGAATTAAAAGAAAAGTTTCAAAAAAGTTTGGAGGACAAATAATCATGGAAAACACACATAAATTAACAAAAAAAGACTTTGTAGTTGACGGTCCCGTTAAATGGTGTGCTGGCTGCGGAGGTTTTAGCATATTATCAGCTGTACAAAATGCCTTACCGGAAATCAATGTCCCCATTGAGGACATCGTATTTGTTTCAGGAATTGGATGTTCATCCCGTTTCCCGTATTACATTGAAACTTATGGTTTTCATGGACTACACGGGCGAGCTGCTGCATTAGCTTCAGGAATGAAAATAGCAAACCCAAAATTGTCTATATGGGAAATAACTGGGGATGGTGATTCTATGGCAATTGGAGGAAATCATTTTATCCACTTGATTCGTCGGAATCTCGACATCAATGTGCTGCTATTCAACAATAAAATCTACGGATTAACCAAAGGGCAATACTCACCAACTACACCAAAAGGTTCAGTAACAAAAACATCACCTCACGGAACCATTGAAAATCCATTTAACCCAGGGGAATTAACCATGGGTGCACAAGGAACTTTCTTTGCAAGAGTGATTGACAAAGAACCAAAAGTGATGAAAGAAGTTTTTATTGAAGCGCATAAACACAAAGGAACTTCAATCATTGAAATTCTTCAAAATTGTGTAATTTTCAATAACGATATCCATGAGCAAATCACAAGTAAAGATGTAAAAGATGATCGTACGATTTATCTTGAGCATGGAAAACCAATGATTTTCGGAAAAGAAAGAAATAAAGGTTTGATTCTTGACAAAGGGTACAACCTTAAAGTTGTTACCATTGGGGAAAACGGCATTACCGAAGATGATTTATTGGAACACAATGCCTATGACCCAAATCCAAATCTTCATTATATGCTCGGACGCATGACTTACCCAGATTTTCCGGTGGCAGTTGGTGTAATCCGATCAGTTAAAGACTCAACCTACGAAGTTTTGCTCGACGAACAAGTAGAGCACGAAAAAGCGAACAGCAAAATCAAAAATATGGATGACCTGTTAAATTCAGGAAACGTTCATGTGATTGAATAAAGTAGAAAGTTCGTAAAGTATAAAGTTTATATAAATAAAAAATGGCGGTTGATGACCGCCATTTTTTATTTATGATATTTCAAGTTACTTAATCTTATCGATTAATATTTCCTTTAAGCCCTCCCGATCATGTAACATACAATCATCCAAAGTATTCACTTCAGTGGTTGTATAAATGAGTTCTTCCATAAATTCAGGAGCTCTTGCAACACCTTCGCCAGTATTAATCAGAACAGTTTCACCATCTTTAATAAGCCCTAACTTCAGCGCATTAAGGAAACCTCCGAGACAAACTGCTGAAGCAGGTCCCATGGCAACTTTTTGCTCAAAAGCAACCCATCGTGAAATGTCATAAATTTTCGCCTCTTCCATTTGAATAATACTACCACCTGTTTTTTTCACCAAACGGGAAATTATAGGATAAGTTCCGGGTTTACCTGTCGCCAAGGTTGGAACAACTGTCGGCGGATTTTCAATAATCGGAAAATTAACATCCCAACCATCAGCGAAATTGTTATTAACTGCATTTTCCCAAGCCATAGCCATTGGTGGACATTTATCGGGTTGCACCAAAATTTGACGAGGCATTTTTCTGGCAAATTGAGTTCCTTCCGCATCTTTCAATGCTTTTTCAATTGCAATTGGACCAGTTCCACCACTCAATGCTTGAACATAAACATCCGGCAACTTACCTAACTGCCGATACCATTCATACACCATAGTTTTCTTTGCCTCAACGCGCAAAGGATCAACATTTCCGCCTGTCATTAAGAAACCGTGTTTTTTAGCAAATTGTGCTGCCATTTCTTTAGCTTTTGTATAATCGCCTTGAACACGGAATACCTTTTGCCCAAATGCATTAATGGCAGCTTCAGAAGCTTTTAACGCATCAATTGGCATGAAAATATAGGCATTAATTCCGGCCATTGCAAGATATTTACCGAATGACGTTGCAGTATTGCCAGTACTGGCAACTACATAATTTTTTACGCCGGCTTCTTTCAATACACTTGCTGCAAGACTTGCTGCTGTATCTTTAAATGTTCCGGTTCCTCCATTCAAATCATTACGATAAACCTGTGTCTCAATATTAATTCCATACTGGTCACGAGCAAAATCTTCAAGAAATGTCCAACGCTCAAGAGGAATTGCACCTTCTTTAAATGAAATAATATTTTCATCATTATCCAAAGGGAGGAAGTCTTTGTACAACCAAATTGAATCCGCCTCATTATTCGGAGTTTCCATTAAAGGTGACAGTCCGTCATATTTAAATGGATAAATGGCTTCAACATGTTTTGCTCCACACTTCGGACACACTTGGTTAAACTCAAACCATGACTGAAAATCATCAATCACTAGTCCGCATTTTGTACATTTGAGTGTAAATTTTTTATCTTGCATTATATTGAATTTAATCGAGACTCATATTTTGTATTTCACCTTTTTTATATTCGCCGGCAGCCATTTTATCACGGATTACGGAGAATGCTTCTAATGTTTCATTGACATCATCCAATGAATGAGCAGCAGTTGGAATAAGACGTAACATAATGGTATCTTTTGGAACCACAGGGTAAACGACGATTGAGCAGAATATATTATAGTTTTCACGCAAATCAATCACACAGTTTGTTCCTTCGACCAAGCCACTTTCAAAATAAACTGGAGTTACACAAGATTCGGTTTCCCCGATATTAAAACCACGTTCTTTCAATCCGGCTTGTAAAGTGTCAACAACTTTCCAAAGGGTTGCTTTAAGTTCTGGTTGTGTTTGAAGTAATTCAAGACGTTTAATGGCACCTTTAACCATAGGCATCGGCAAGGCTTTCGCAAAGGTTTGGGAACGCATATTGTATCTCAAGAAATCAACAATATCTTTATCGGCAGCAACAAAAGCACCAATTCCGGCCATTGATTTTGCAAAAGTTGAGAAATACACATCTATTTCATCTTGAACACCATAATGTTCTCCGGTTCCGGCACCAGTTTCACCCATTGTGCCAAATCCATGTGCATCATCTACTACTAAACGGAAATCATGTTTCGCTTTTAATTTTGCAATTTCGTGCAAATGACCAAGATCACCAGCCATTCCGAAAACACCTTCTGTAATAACCATTACGCCGCCACCTTGTCTTTCAGCAATTTTTGTTGCGCGTTCAAGTTGTTTATCCAAATTTTCAATGTCATTATGCGGAAATACAAAGCGTTTTCCCATATGTAGGCGCATCCCGTCAAGAATACAAGCGTGAGATTCTGAATCATAAACAATAACATCACGACGGTCAACCAAAGCATCAATAGTAGAAACCATACCCTGATATCCGTAATTTAAGAGAAAAGCGTCTTCTTTTTTAACAAATTTCGCAAGCTTTTGCTCTAACTCTTCATGAAATTTTGTTTGTCCTGACATCATACGGGCACCCATTGGATAAGCCATTCCGTATTCAGCAGCAGCTTCTGCATCCGCTTTTCTAACTTCGGGATGATTGGCAAGACCCAGGTAATTATTTAAACTCCAAGTAAGGACTTCCTTTCCATTAAATATCATGCGCGGCTTAATTTCACCTTCGAGTTTTGGAAATGTGAAATAACCGTGTGCTTGCTCTTGATAACGACCCAAAGGACCTTTTTCAGTTCTGATTTTGTTAAAAATGTCTGACATAATATTCAGTTTTAAATTTTATTAAAAATTTCTGTTCACTCCATTGTAAAATTGCATGTTTTCAAATTTCCTACGTAATAATACCAACTCAATTACGTATTAATACGAATAAAATTAGCTTTTTAACACCATAAATGCATCAAAGCACGAAAACGCAGGCAAGATAAGAAAAAACAATGGTTATTCAATGGGAAAAAACGAAAATGCGTAGTTGCGTGGACGCGTGGATGCACTAGAAAAAAGTCATTCGGGTGGAAAGGGAAAGCGATGGTTATTCAATGGGAAAAGACGAAGATGAGTAGTTGCGTTGACGCGTGGATGCGCTAGAAAAAAGTCATTCGGTTGAAAAGGGAAAGCGATGGAGAAAAACGAACGGGAGAGCGGGCGATGGGAACAATTATCATTCAATGGGAAAAACGAAGATGCGTAGAGGCGAGGGAGAAAACCGAGCGAGCGAGGTTACAAAAACGCGTAGATGCAAAAAATATCAATCACAGCAAGCAGCAAGCAGTTTAGCACAATACATCCGTTTGGAATTTGTTAAATTGATGCTTACCAGCCTGCCACCTGCGTGCCATTTAGGCATGGCTGGCAGGTTTGTAATTTGTTATTTGAGATTTGGTGCTTTTTCTTCACCATTAAGGAATTAAGAAAATTAAGGATTTCATTAAGGTAGTTTTTTCTTAATGTTCTTAATTGCTTAATGAACTTAATGTTTTCTTTTTTTACCATTAAGATTTCTCAACTGATCAGCAGTTTTGCACAGAGTAAAAGTTTGAAATTTGGGATTTAAAAATTACACTCATACATCTACAATTTTATTTTTCACGGCAAAAATCACAAGGCTAGCTGTGTTTTTACAGTGGGTTTTTTCCATTATATTGGCTCTGTGTTTTTCTACGGTTCGTTTTGAAATACACAAATCATCCGCAATTTCAATATTTGATTTTCCCATACAAACATGTTGGATCACTTCTATTTCTCGATCGGAAAGCTCATAATTCTCCACACCACCGTCATGCAATCCTGACATTAGCGCTTGTAACAGTTCTTGTGAAAAGAAGGTACGTCCTTTATAAACCGTTCGAATGGCAGTTTCTACCTCTGAAATATCGACATCTTTTAAAATAAAACCACGAACACCGGCCTCAACCATTTGTTTATAATAGGCCTCATCTGCAAACATTGACAAAGTAATAATGAGCATATTCTCATGCATTTCCAAGGCTTTTGTCGCCGCCTCTACCCCATCCATCACAGGCATTGCGATGTCAAGCAAAACAATATCCGGCGTAATTTCATTGAGCAATTCCAAAAATCGCTTTCCATTTTCAGCTTCACCAACGACATTAAACCCATCAATACCATTCAATAAATTTTTCAATCCATTGCGAAAAAGCGTATGATCATCTACCAGTATAATTCGAATATCATTCTGACTGTTCATGTTTCAAAGGTATATAAATTTTCACATTCATGCCATCCTTGGCCTTTGATAATATATCGACACTACCATGCAAAGACGAAATGCGAGAATAAATATTGGCAACCCCCATGCCTTGCTTTTCATTCAAAACCTTAGCCACTTCAAACCCTTTCCCGTCATCAGAGTAACTCAAAATCAAATAGGATTTTTTTTCAATAATTTCTAAATTTGCACAATTTGCCTCTGCATGTTGAAACGTATTGGTAATTAACTCACAAGCAACTCGATATAGTATAATTTCATGATTAGATTTGAGTCGTGCCTCGGGTTCGTTCATCGAAAACCTCACTTGCAATTGATTTGTCTCATTAATTTTTATAATAAAATTCGTTAGTGCTTTGTGCAATCCAAAGTGATTCAACATTTGAGGCGATAAATTTGCAGAAATATCCTTTACTGATTTTAATGCTTCCTGAACTAACATATTGACATTTGCAGCCAATTGTTTTTGATTTTCATTTTCCGCTTGTTTCTCAATGGCAGAAACTGTCATTTTTATACTTGACATTAAAGGCCCGAGTCCATCATGTAATTCCCGTGACAAACGAATTCGCTCTGATTCCTCCGCAGCAATAACAGATGATAGCATTTGAGTTTCAGCATGCCGACGTTCAGATTCAACCCGATAAATATAATTAAAAATTTGTCGGATAAGAATTACACCTAGAGCGAAAAACAAGGAGCTGATTGCACCAATCCAGATAAAAAGCAGGCGAAAATCCTGTGGCTGAAAATCACTGAC
Source organism: Bacteroidota bacterium (assembly GCA_034658655.1). Lineage (GTDB taxonomy): Bacteria > Bacteroidota > Bacteroidia > Bacteroidales > ML635J-15 > JAQIBY01. The sequence continues at coordinate 1,771 of JAYEFQ010000011.1, read as the reverse complement.
AAGGGGTAAAAACTCTACCACACGTCGTACCAAAAGCGCAGCCAAACCAATGGTAATGAGCATCCACGCAAGATTATATTTTGTTTTTTTAGTAAGACGAATTGCCATGAGTGCAGCAATCACCTGAAAAACAACGGATAAAAGAATAGTTATTTTAAGTAACATCTCATTAAATTTTGATGCTAAGTTAGTGAATCATAAAAATTGGGCAAGTAGAAAATATTATAGCAAGCACTAAAGGGAAAATGCACATTAACAATACAAATCATTTGTTACATATCAAACCATAATAATATGAATAAAGACCATTCGTTTTAAAAAAAAACAGATTACTATTGTTTTATTACATTTTTTAATTTATATTAGAGGTATTAAAAGAAGAATGCGGGGCTTGCACCCCAACATTCCTCATGTATTTAAGCATTACAAAGGTAATCATTTAATTTTTACAGCTGCAAAAACTTTAACAACATTACACGAAGAATTTTTAGAAATTAAATTCTTATGTATTTTATTTAGACAAATTGTATTATGAAAAAAACTAAAATTCATTTAACAGGCGAAAGTGCAACACAAATCAGAGACAACACATTTAACAATATCTCTGGCGCAAGTAACGTGAGCGCAGCCATTGTGATGGGGAAAAACTCTGATTTTATTGAAGGTAGTTATGTTGACATTGGCGAAACTGGCACAGAATTCCGTTGCAACAATTTTTCTCAAAACACCTATGCCATGTCTATTGTAGATGGTAACATGAGAAAATACCAGGGAGAACACAATGCAAGTTCAGGCGAAGATTATGCCGGTAATGAATTTGACCATTACGGAACATCAACAGAGCGCGATTTTTATGTGGATCAAAACATTGCAAGCTATTTAGATATTCCTTTGTATGAATATTATAGCCATGCGGATGATGCGCATAAAATTCTACATTTTACTGGTAGTAAAATAAACAATTTAGGACAAACAGATGATTATATTAACGATGACTGCACGGAAGATTCCGGAGGAGGTGGCATTGTCATTAAAGGCAAATCAGTAGGAGAATCCATAGGAGACATCGAAACCCTTGATTCAGAAATAACACTCAAATCGTTTGAATTGTCTGAACTGACAGACAATGGAGAAACCTATATTATGTTATCCGAAGTTGAAAATGCAAGCACAACGAACAGCACGGAAGTCGCAACTGAACTAAGTGAGTTAGACGGATTCATTTCTGATGAAGTCACCTTAACCTACATACAAAATTCAGCAACAGGCGAATTTGACAAAGCCGGAGCATTGTTGGCAAACAGCCCATTGCCAAGTGCAGCTAAAAATGAAATTGATAATATGGAAATGAATTCCACATTAAAAACAATCATTAAAGCCGGGCAAAACGGAAAAAACAGCAGAGAAATAAAAGAAGCTGAAATTGCAGGACTAAAGCAAACCCGTGGGCTTATTGTCAAAGAAATGGTCAATCGTGTTATGACGAATGACAGTTTGCAATCTGAACGCAATGAACTGATCAGTTTCCTCCAAAACGATAACACATTCACATCGAAAATTCATTTATTAAACCTGTACAAAGCGAAGAAAAACAATGCAGCAATTGAAACTCGCATTAATAATTTGCGTACACAAATACATAGTTTTAATGTTGACCGTTTAACTGAATTGGAAAACTATCTCGATTTACAGGAGCTAGTACTAAATATTGATAACGGATTATTCTCTATGGAAAATGCAGTTAATCAAAATATGGAGTTTTTGCAAAACC
>JAYEFQ010000010.1:0-26446 GCA_034658655.1 Bacteroidota bacterium | reverse complement strand
CTGTAAATACAGAGTTTATTACTGTTTTAGCAAATGCCACTCAGGATACGACACAAGAAAATCCGCTTTTGCAATGGAGTCCAAATGTAAATGTTGATTTTAATAATGGGAAAATTCAACTTGCCGATTTATTGTATGATATGAATATTCCTCAAATTAAGTTCGATTTCACACCTGAGGAGTTTTACATTGAAAACAGTCGAATTGAAATCGGGGCATCAGACTTCAACTTAAAAGGCAGCATTAAAAATTTCGACAATTATTTTAGAGATGAAGGATTACTTACGGGTGAATTAGATTTTGTTTCGGAAGAAACAGATATCGATCAATTAATGGAATTGGTTGATGGATTCGCGTCAAAAGATACAAGCATAACAGAAGCACAAATACCGGATGCTGAAATGGCAGAAGCAGAAATTTCTGAGGATGATGAAGATCCGTTTATGGTTCCTAAAGGAATTGATATTACATTAAATGTGAACATTGAGAAATCATATGTAAATGCCTCTCAATTAAATGATTTAGGCGGCACTCTGATTTGTAAAGATGGTGTTTTGGTGTTGAAGCAAATGGGTTTTACCAATGATGCCGGCCGGATATTATTAACAGCAATTTATCGTCCCGAACGCAGAAATCATTTATATGCCGGAGTGGATTTACATTTTCTTGATGTGAATATTTCGGAAATGCTGGAAATTATTCCTGAGCTTGATACAATTGTGCCGATGTTGAAATCCTTTGACGGAAGAGCAGAATGTCACATTGCTGGTGAGATGTACCTGAAATCCAATTATGAGATCAAATATTCAACGCTTCGTGGGGCGTTTGCGATTGAAGGTAAAGACCTTGTTTTACTCGACAGTGAAACGTTTGATAACATATCTAGTAAGCTCATGTTTAACAATAAAACCGAGAATAAGATTGACAGCATGGATATGCAATTAACGGTTTTTAAAAAAGAGGTTGACTTGTATCCATTCCTAATTCACATGGATAAGTACAAGGCTGTTGTTTCAGGACGTTATAATTTAGACAACAGGTATAATGCGCATATTGAAACTTTAGCGCCAATTCGGTTAGCATTAGTAGTGAAAAACAATCAAGAAAATCCGGATGAATTATCATATAAGTTAGTTAAGAAAAAGTACAAAAACATGTACAAACCTGAAAAAGCCACGGCAATACAGGAGCGAACTCTGTATCTTAAAAAACTCATATCCGATTCACTGAAAGAAAATGTTGGAAAATACGATACGGAATAATTTGTAAAAAAATAGTTTTTAGTTGTTGAAACCGACTTATATTGCTAATACTATGAAGGATAAATTTGTTACAAGAGCAAGAAAATAAAGAAATGGAAACCCAACCCACAGAAACGTCCTCCACCAAGCCAAAACATCCAAAATTATACCATTTTAATATCAAAAATTCCGGTATTAATTGAAAACCTGCTGCATATTACATAATTTTCACTATCTTTCAAAAAGAACACCTATAAACTCGTTTGTAAATGCTTAGCACATGGGTAGTAATGCTTGATTAGTAGGTGTTTGGAGGTGGAGGTGTGGTTATATAAGAGTTGGCAAACATTTACTTGAGAACTAGAAAAAGTTGGTATAAGAAATAGATTTAAAAAAAATACTTACCAATTTGGGAAGTGTAATTTATTTTTGTATTTTTGTATTGTGAGAATAATTGCATTTAGAACACTTAGAGAATTTTGGGAAAATCCTAAATATTCTGATTCTGAAACTTCATTGCGTTCATGGTATCATGATGCAAAAAATTCTGATTGGAAGAACCCTAATGAACTTAAACAACAATATAAAAATGCGAGTATAGTTGGAGAAGGGAGAGCAGTATTTAATATTAAAGGCAATTATTATCGACTTGTTGTTTCGATAGATTATGTGTTTCAAGTGATATTTGTTCGGTTTATTGGAACACATAAACAATATGATAAAATTGATACTAAAACGATTTGATTATGGAAATAAGACCAATAAAAACAGAACAAGACTACAATGAAACAATCAAGAGGATTGAAGAATTGTGGGGAGCAAAAAAAGATTCGCCAAAGGGAGATGAATTTGATTTGTTATGTACATTAGTTGAGTCATACGAAATGAAGCATTATCCAATTGCTCCACCAGATCCAATTGATGCAATTAAATTCAGAATGGAACAAATGGGAATGACCAAGACAGATTTAGCAAAATATTTAGGAAGTCAGAGCAGAGTAAGTGAAATCTTAAGTCGAAAAAGACAATTGACACTTAAAATGATAAAGTCACTATATAAAGAATTAAAGATACCAGCAGAAATTTTATTAGCATGAGGGAGATAAAACGTGCTAATATATAGGAATATGAGCGGTGTTCCGATATTTCGGAAACCCAGCGAGTATTCTCGGTTTACCCCGTTGAATTTATTTTTATTCCATCGGGGGTGAATTAAATTCTTTTGCCAAAACTATGTACTTTAAGACATATTTGATGGTTTTTATGTAGTCAAGATTATGATTTCAGGTGTTAATAACGTTCAAAAAACAAGCAGGCTCTTCATATTTTATGTAATTTTCACTATCTTTCGCAAGTAATACTAAATCGCTATCAAAAGAGTGAGAACGAATTTTGTTAGTTTGGTTTAGTTTATGCCGATTGACTATCAATCTTAATTTTGAACGAAGTGAAAAAATTAAGCAACTTGATAGCAGTTCGGTAGAAACCAGCAAACTCGTTTACAAATGCTTAGCATACGGGTAGTAATGATTGATTAGCAGGCGTTTGTGAGGGGGTGTGGTTGTAAATGAGTTATCACCAATAAAAAAAACAAGTTATTAATAAAAAAAAATGAAGTCGTTGCAGCTGTGATATTTTGTGAAGATCAATTGCTTTGAGTTCAAAGACCTAAAAACAAGCTCCCTTATATTTCAGAGAAATATGAATTTCCAGGTGGGAAAATTGAAGAAGGCGAAACCAAAGAAGAAGCTTTAAATCGTGAATTATTAGAAGAGTTGAACCTTTCAACCAAAATCAAAACCTACTATATTATACCACTTTAAAATTAAAAATCCCGGTATAATGCCGATGTAGATTCAACACCGATAGGCGTAGCATATCGGTAGTTTTGAATCACAATCGGTTATTAATCGGTATTATTATCGATTCTTATTTTGTTGGCATGTAACTATATGGAACCTGTTTAAAAACTCCGTCGCTAATGAATTCGTAAATGGGGTCAGTAGGATGCCACGCTTTAAAAAAGAAAGTGCCAGAAACCAATTGGTTTTTTGTGTCAATATCCGTTATTCTAATTATGCCATTTGGTGAATTTCTGCTGCTACTGTATTTTCTTGCTTGTGTTGATAAATTTGGTGTGAATTTAGCTTCGTTTTGTGCAGTGTCTTTTAAATTGTATCCACCAATAAAAACTCCTCCAACAGTAAATTCAATTGTTAATCCGTCATGAGACAATGCTCGTAAAGTGAATTGTGAATCTGATAACAAGGCGGTAGGTTCGTAACTAAACCAAGGTTCACCTGAAACAGTTGCTTCAATATAGCTTCGTTCTATTACTTCATCCGTTTCACATGCCAAAAATGTAAATATACTAATTCCCACTAAAAATATAATTCCTTTTCTCATAATATTTATTGTTTAATTTTGTTAAAGTGTAAATTTACCAATTTATTAGCCTGCATGAAATCAGGTTTTTGGCGTATATCATCCGTTAAAATGCTTAAGTGTAGAAGTATAATTGGATTAAGAAAACTTTAAAAATTGTTAAATGTAGAAAATTAGTTTTTGAAATTATGATGGAGGTGAAACTGTTTGATTTTTTGAAAATTGAGGGTCGTTAAAAGTGAAAATATCAAACAAAAAAAAGCGCAACCCTTTTGGCTTGCGCTTTTAATATTATTTTTCAAATCTATTTATTTATCTGCTTCTAAGAAAGGATATTTATAATCAGTAGCAGGAACCAGTGCTTCTTTCATTGTACGCATATTTGTCCAACGAATCAGATTCATATAAGAACCTGCTTTGTCATTAGTGCCTGATGCACGTGCGCCGCCGAATGGTTGTTGTCCTACAACTGCACCTGTTGGTTTGTCGTTTATGTAGAAGTTTCCTGCAGCAAAACGTAGTTTGTCAATTGCAAGGTTTACAGCACTGCGGTCAATTCCGAAAATTGCGCCGGTTAATGCATATGGTGAAGTTGAATCACACAATTCGAGTGCTTCTTCGTATTTATCATCTTCATACACATATACTGATAGGACAGGGCCAAAGATTTCTTCTTCCATTGTTATGAAATGAGGATCTTTACATTCAATAACGGTTGGTTCAACAAAATAACCGACTGATTTGTCTCCATTTCCACCGAAAATGACATCTGCATCTTTGCTTTCTTTTGCTTTGTTGATGTATCTCATGATATTATCAAAAGATGAGCCGTCAATTACTGCATTGTGGAAATTGGTGAAATCAGTTACGCAACCTGTTTTAATTTCAGCAAGCATTTTGCCCATGTTTTCTTTCACGTCAGCCCACATTGATTTCGGAACATACATACGAGAAGCAGCTGAACATTTTTGTCCTTGATATTCAAATGATCCGCGAACAGCTGCTGTAACAACTTCGTTGGTATTTGCTGAATTGTGAACGAAGATGAAATCTTTTCCCCCAGTTTCACCGACAATGCGTGGGTATGAATTGTATTTTTGAATATTTTGTCCGATTGTATTCCAGAAACGTTGGAAAACAGCCGTTGATCCTGTAAAGTGAACGCCAGCAAAAATTGGGCTTTCAAATACTTCTTTACCAATTAAATTACCTGAGCCTGGAAGAAAGTTAACAACACCATCCGGTAATCCGGCTTCTTTGTAAATTTTCATCAATATCCAGTTGCTCAGTAATGCAGTTGTTGCAGGTTTCCAGAGTGTTACGTTACCCATCAAAACCGGGCTCATTGTTAGGTTAGATGCAATTGCAGTAAAGTTAAATGGAGTAATTGCAAAAACAAAACCTTCCAATGGACGATATTCTAAACGATTAATTACACCTTCTGATGACATTGGTTGGTCAGCATAAATTTGACTCATGTAATTTGCATTGAAACGCAAAAAATCGATGGTTTCACATGCTGAATCGATTTCTGCCTGCATTGGGCTTTTACCTTGTCCAAGCATGGTTGCAGCATTCAATAAATCGCGATATCGATATGCAATGAGGTCTGCAATTTTTAAAATAATTGAAGCACGTTCGGTATGTGGCATGTTAGACCAGATTTTGTGTGCTTTCTGAGACGCTTCAATTGCCATTTGAACCTCTTTCTCGGTAACTTTGTGATAAGTTGCCAATACGTGTTTATGGTTGGTTGGCATGGTTACTTTTGCAGTATTACCAGTTTTAATTGCTTTGCCTCCGATAATCGGGCAAATCTCTTGTTCTTCGCTCATCAGACGGTTTAATTCAGCCTGTAAGCTAGCTCTTTCGGATGTCCCGGGAGCATAGGATTTTATCGGCTCGTTGTCCGGATACTCAAAGTGAAAAATTGCATTGTTCATAATCACTACCTTTTTAATTAATATTTATTTTTCACAAATTTAATATTGTTTATAATAATTCAAAATGACGAATGTCTTGTTTTAAAATCAAAAATCCTGTTAATTTTGAATAATTACTTTTAAATTTGTTTTTTTAATCGAAACCTGATAATATGAAACGTATTTTAGTTACCGGAGCTTTAGGTCAAATAGGGTCAGAACTTACTGATGCCTTGAGAGATAAGTATGGAAGAGACAATGTTGTTGCAAGCGATGTGCAGGAACCTTGCGCAGAAACAAAAGCGGCAGGTCCGTGTGAAATAATTGATGTTTTAGATAAAAGCGCAATAGAAGCTGTTGTTAAACAGTATCAGATAGATACCATTTATCATCTCGGTGCAATTTTATCTGCAGTTGGTGAAAAAAATCCACAATTGGCGTATCAGGTAAATATGAATGGTTTATTTAATGTGCTTGAAATTGCACGTGAGCAAAAATTAGAACGTGTTTTGATACCTAGCTCAATTGCTGCTTTCGGGCCGGATTCTCCGAAAAATAATACGCCAAATGATACCATTCAACGTCCAACCTCAATGTATGGTGTAACGAAGGTAGCCGGTGAATTGCTCGGGAATTATTATGTAAAACGCTTTGGTGTGGATGTTCGTGGTGTTAGGTATCCTGGAATTATTTCTTATAAAACATTGCCAGGTGGTGGAACAACCGATTATGCTATCGATATTTTTTATGAAGCACTAAAAAATAAAAAATATACCAGTTTTCTTGGCCCCGATTCACGTTTGCCGATGATGTTTATGTCAGATGCAATTAAATCGATTATGGATTTGGCTGAAGCGCCTTTTGAAAGTCTCAAACATCATGCAGATTATAATGTGGCAGCAGTCAGTTTTACCCCTCAAGAACTTGCCGATGCAATTAAAAAGCGTATTCCAGCATTCGAGATTTCTTATGAACTCGATTATCGTCAGGAAATTGCAGATTCATGGCCGGCAAGCCTAGATGATTCTTGTGCCCGCAAAGAATGGGGTTGGGCTCATGAATATGGACTAGAGAAAATGGTGGATATTATGCTGGAAAAAATTCAGGAAAAATTATCATAAAACAGTGTCATTATGAGTTTAGAAAAATTGAATAAAGTCCTCGCTAGCGAAGTTGAGGCATTAGAAAATAAAGGAACCGCCAAAGGTGAGGAAATGATTATTGAAAAAGTCATTCCTGCAAAAGGCGAAAATGGTCCCCGATATCTTGTTCGCGGTTTTGGTGATAAAGGATTTATTAAAATGAATTCCAACGCATACTTGGGGCTGAGTATGAATCCAGAGGTAATTAAAGCCGAAGAAGCGGCTGCAATGGAATATGGTGTAGGTCCAGGTGCTGTACGTTTTATTTCAGGAACACATAAACCCCATGTCGAATTGGAAGAGCGATTGGCAAAATTTCACGGACGTGAAGCGGCTATGCTTTTCTCCAGTGCCTATGTAACTTCAATGGGTGTGATGGTCCCGCTTGCAACAAAAGAGACTGTGTTTGTTAGTGATGAACTTAATCATAATTGCATTATTCAAGCAATGCGCTTAAGTCGTCCGGCTGGAAAATTTATTTATAAGCATAACAATATGGCAGATATGGAGGCAAAAATTCAAGAAGCCATAGGTGTTGGAAAACGCGTGTTGCTCGTAACTGACGGAGTCTTCTCTATGAGAGGCGATTATGCTCCATTGGATGAAATTGAACGCATCGTTGCAAAATATGAAGATAAATTTGAAGAAGGCATTATTACGATTGCTGATGATTCTCACGGTGTTGGCGCTTATGGTGAAAAAGGATTAGGTACCGAGGCAATTACCGGTGGAAAAATGGATATTCTCATTGGAACTCTCGGAAAAGCCTTTGGCGTGAATGGTGGATATGTTGTGAGCTCAAAAGAAGTTTTGCGCTATTTGCGCGAAACTGCTCCGATGTACATTTATTCGAATCCGATTACCAATTCAGAATGTGCTGCTGTGCTTAAAGTTTTAGATATCTTACAATCTGAAGCTGGTGAAGCGCGCTTAAAACATCTTTCTGAAATGACAGCACGTTTTGAAAATGGTTTGGTTGACAATGGCATGGAAACAATTCCGGGACCACATCCTGTAACACCACTTATGGTTCGTGATACCGAAAAAACATCAAAAATTGTTGAGCATTTAAAACAAAATGGTGTGCTTGCAACAGGACTGAATTTTCCAGTTGTGCCAAAAGGCGACGAAGAAATTCGTTTCCAAATTAATGGAGATCATACCGCAGCTGATGTTGATTACGTTATTGACCTATTAAAGGATTTTAAAGCATAATTAAACTAAAAATGAGAGGAGTATAAAAAGTATAAAGTAAATTTTTAATCACTGTTGTCCGGTAAAAATATAATGATGAACTAAAATTAATGAGATTTCTCACCGCCATTCAGCGGTGAGAAATCTCTAAAGTTTTATCGGACAACAATGATTTTCAATCAAATTTCTTGGCAGTTTGAAAAAAAAATGTTAATTTTGAAATAAAATGCTAAATCAAGTTTTATAATTTGTCCCTATTGTCTTGTTGTACCTGTCAATCCCTAACGGATGTTAGGCAGGTGGCAGGTTGGCGGCTTTTGACGGAAACAAATTTGTGAAACTTGACAGATATTATATTAAATATAAATTTGATGAAAAGGCTCATTATAATCCCATTTGTTTTATTTGCTATCACTATTGTTGTAAATGCACAAAATTTAGTTCCAAATTACAGCCTCGAAGATTACGACAATTGCCCGATGGGTCCAGGTGAATTGGAACAGGCATTTCCGTGGACTACACCAGATTCAGCATCTCCCGATTATTACAATGCATGTTACATCCCTTTCCCGATGGCGCCTTCAATGGGTGTGCCAGATAATATTCAAGGGTCTCAGGATGCCCACACAGGAGATGCTTATGCAGGTATTATTGCTTATGATGGTTCTTTGGGTGGCATCGCAGGTGATTACCGGGAATATATGAGAGTTCAATTAACTAGTCCGCTTACAGCAGGTACTGAATACCAAGTACGTTTTTGGTGGTCACTGGCCGGCAAATCTCCTTATTCAGTTGAACAAATTGGCATTCTGATTACCGATGAATATATAAATTATTTTGGTGGAGGACAGGATTATACCAGTGCCTTACCATATACTCCTACAGTTGCAACTGCTGGAAGTCAACTTGCTGATACAAGCAACTGGGTATTGCACGAAGAATGTTTTATTGCTGATGGTGGAGAAGAATGGATATACATTGGTAACTTCAGAGATGAAAATGATGTGAATTTTGTAGCAACTGGTGTGACTTGCGATATGCAAACAGGGGGATGTTTTGCTTATTACTACATTGACGATATATCAATTGAAGAAGGGGATTGCAGTTCCTCTCCATGTGATTTAACAGTTACTATTGATGCTAGTGATCCAATTTGTGGAGAGCCTGATGGTTCTGCCACTGCAAATGCAAGTCAGGGAACTGAACCTTATACATACAGTTGGGATAATGGTGACAATACTGCAACTATAACAGAATTATCCAATGGTAATTATAGTGTTACAGTGACGGATTATGATGGTTGTACAGCAACTGCATCTGTTTTACTTTCTGGTGAAGATGGACCAACATTAGATGCTACAGGTATAAATTTGACTGATGCCAATTGCAATAACGATGACGGCTCCATTACAGGGATAACTGTTTCAGGTGGAGCACCATCATTATCTTATTCATGGGAAAATGTCAGTGGAACGCAGGTGGGTACAAATATTGATTTGGTAGATGTTTCATCCGGTAGTTATACTTTGACAGTTACAGATGGAAATGGATGTACAGATGTTGCCGGACCATTTACTATTAATGACATTGGTGGACCGGAAATTGATGATAGTGGACTTATTATTGTCAATGAAAATTGTGATCAGGCAAATGGATCTATTTCTGGTATCACTGTAACTGCTGGAAATCCGCCATATACTTATTCATGGTATGATTCGGGACAAAATATAGTGGGGACGGATATAGACTTGGATCAACTTTCTGAAGGAGAATATATTTTAGAAGTTTCAGATAACAGTGGTTGTATTTCCCAAGCCGGGCCTTATGATGTTTCTAATACCCCAGAGCCAACGGTAGATTTTTCAATAGAAGATATATCATGTTATGGAGCCAGTGATGGAGCAATAAATGTTTCTGTTTCAGGGGGAACTCAACCCTATTCTTATGCATGGAATACAGGTGAAACAACACAGAATTTAATTGATCTGGGACCAGGTCAATATATACTAACAGTAACCGATGCGAATAATTGTTCTGTAAACGATGCATGGAATATTAGTAGCCCTGATGAATTTCAGATTAGTTTTAATGCTGATACTGCAATTTGTCCAGGAGATGAAGTTCCTTTGCATATTGTTACAAATGGAGGAACAGCGCCGCTTACTTATCATTGGTTAGAGTTTCCTACGCAAACTACTGCACAATTGGATGTAATGCCAAATGTAACAACTCAATACAATGTGTATGTAGAGGATGCAAATGGATGTGAAACTGAACAGTTGAGTTGTTTGGTTACTGTGAGTGAAACAATGTTTTTAGATTTAACAACCGAAGACAGCCGTTGTTTTGAAAGTTGCGACGGACAAGCTTGGGCAAATATTACTGGTGGAATTCCACCATTCTCATATTCTTGGGATTATTCAGGAAATTATGCAAATGGATTGTGTGCAGGAACTTATGATCTTGTTGTGACAGATGATATTGGTTGTACTGTTAATCAGGTTTATCAGATTGACGAACCCTCTGATATGTCTCATAATATATATACTGAAGCTGCAACTTGTAGTTATTCGCAAGATGGCTTAGCTTGGGTAGAAGTAATGGGAGGAACTCCACCATATCAATATTTTTGGTCAAACGGGGAAACTAATGATTCGGTTGTTGTAGGTGGAGGAATTCATCATTTGACAGTAACTGACGCAAATATGTGTGTGTTAGAATTGAGTGCGGATGTTGATGCACCAATCCCGATTAATGTGCAAGGTATTCATAATTCACAAATTTGTATCGGTGGGACAGTAAATATGTCACTTTCTGCTTTGGGAGGAACTTTTCCGTATGATTTTCATTGGACTGATAATGACGGGTTTAACTGGTATGGTGATAATGTGAGTTTAACACCTGATACAACCACTCAATACCAAGTTAATGTTGCCGATATTAAAGGTTGCGAGGCGCAATACGATTTTACTGTAAATGTTCATCCTTCTCTAAGTCTTGATGTTATTTATCCCGATCAGGATTCGATTTGCCCGGGAGAGTCGATTACGCTTTATACTGGCGTTAGTGGAGGAAACGGCGGTCCGTATCAATTGTTTTACAATGAAACTCAAATTATCCCTTCACCTGCAACCATATATCCGCCTGAGTCTGGTTGGATAACTGTAACAGCCAGCGATGCATGCCAAACTCCTAGTGTTACAGATTCTGTATATATTCATGTGTGGGAAACTCCGCAGAATAATTTTATATCGGATATTGTTGGTGGTTGTCCCCCTTTGAAAGTGCATTTTAATGAAATTAATAATCAGGCGGGAGCTAGTTATGAATGGAATTTTGGTGACGATAAATTTTCTTTTGAGCGCAATCCGATACACATTTACCAAAATAGTGGATTGTTTAGCGTTTCCTTAAAAATAATTGACGAAAATGGCTGTTTGTCATTGCGTGAAAAACCAAATATGATTCACGTTTATCCCCAACCGGAAATTGATTTTTATACCCAACCCAATGAAATTAGCATGTTGAATCCTATGGTTGAGTTTGTAAGTATAACGCAATTTACTGATAGTTTGTATTGGCATTTTGGAGATGGTGATTCAACCGAGTATTCTGCACAATCAATCCGACATAATTACGATGGAATAGGGGAGTATGAGATAGTATTAATGGGATCAAATTCTTTTGGTTGTCGAGATACCGCTTATAAAACGATTAAGGTTCGCGATTTTTTTAGTTTTTATGCTCCTACGGCATTTACCCCAAATTACGATGGACATAATGATTGTTTTTCAGTTTGCGGAAACGGAATTGATCCAAATGCATTTAGCATGAATATTTATAATCGTTGGGGAGAATTGGTATTTGAAACTGAAAGTTTCATGAATGATTGCAGTGCTTGTGGTGAAGGAAGTTGGGATGGTACATTTCAGGGGAATGTTATAAAGGGAGATGAATTACTGAAATCCGGTATTTATTCTTGGTATGTTGAATTTAAAGATATTACCGGTATTGATTATCGTTATGATGGGGTAATTTATCTTATTCGATAGTAATTATTTTTTAGACAATTTTATTTTTTATTCGGATTGTTGCTTGCTAGCAGATAGCCGCGCTCTGGCGTAGGCGAATTAGCCTGCCGCAGGCTTTGCCCTGATTTTGCTGTGGCAACAGAGCGACCAGAGTTCACCTGCCGAACTGAAAGGGAGGCAGGAAGCTCCTGTTTGCCGCATTGCAAAAACGGGGAAAGATAAGGGAGCTAGCAGCCGAAGACAGGAATAGCGCCCAAATTATTAAAAAAATCGCTTTTATATGAACACTATTTATTTCATCTCCGCTTTGAAATTAAAATTACTTGCAGGTTGAATTTGTTCGGACTGCTTTAATCGTTTAATGATGGTTTTAAACCGATTAGAAGACACTTTTGTAAATGACAAATCGATGAGATAGCGCTTGAAACCCTTGTTTTCTAGCTTGTTTTTATATTGAGTAAGGCTGACCGGTTCTTCAGGAATGATGAAGGTAACTCCGTCAACAACATGATGTAAATATTTTCTGCCATCGTTTTCATGAAAGCTTTCGCCCGTTTTTACCGGCATGCGCGACACAAATAAATGCGGATGAAAATATATTGGGATGATGCCGAATCTGTCGTTTCCGGAAAGCAAATTCGGAAAATCGTTTTCAAGCGGACGGATGTAATCCTGTATGCCGTTGCGTTTTATGGCAATGATGGATGAGTCGCTGAAACTGTAAATATTTTCATTTGCCATTAAAATGCTGCCTTTCGGGATAATAATTTTTTGTGATAAGTGGGAGAGGCTAAAGTGGTGGATCCCTTGTTGATACATCGTTTTGCAAAGTTCACGATATGTGGATATTTTGCCTTCAGGAATGAATTTTGGCAGTTCGATGATGATTTTGTTCGCAAATTTTTTCACTAATCCGCTTTTTGCATCGAAACTTTGCCATTCTTTTGAGGAAAGGTTGATAATGAGATGCTTAACCTCTCGCAAATCGACTTTTGGTAGCCATGCCAATTCATTGATTCTTACAATGATTTCTATGGATTTCGCTTCTTTTTGTTGTAATGTCAGGTCTTTTAGGATTTTTTGCTTTAAGCGAAAGGAAATTGTCGATTTCATCGGTTGAAACTTTTCCTGAATTTTTGAGGGGAATTGTTTTTCTGGAATGCCTGCGAGATAGACGTCGTCGCCGATTTTTGCTTTATGATTGTTTTTGTAAATTGTGCAAATGCCATTCTGCGTTTCGGCACCTTCAATTTTAAAGGTCTGATGTTCGCTTACGCCCGGTGAAAATATACGGATTCGTGAGGATTTTATTAGTTCCATTTCTGTCGCAAGGGTAAAATAATCGGATTCGCAAGATTGAATTTTCCCTAATAATTTTCCGGTTGCCGGAGCTTGAGTAATGGATTCGCTTACATTTCCGCCCATGAACCATGCGGTTTTTTCTCTACCTAAATCCAGTTCTAAAATGTGCTTTGCTTCATCAAGTTGGTTTGGGTTATCCAACACCATGCGATATGCTTTTGCAACTCGATAGACATATTCAGCCGGTTTCATTCGCCCTTCAATTTTTATTGAGCGGATTCCTAGCCTTGCAAATTCAGGGACAAAATCAATCAGTTGATTGTCTTTCATTGAGAAATGGAAACCACTTTCTTTGCCGTGATACACTCTTCGGCAAGCTTGTTTGCAAAGTCCTCGGTTTGCGCCCATTCCACCAAGATATGAGCTGAACAAGCACATCCCTGAAAAGGCATAACATAAGGCGCCGTGTACGAAAATTTCCAGTTCGGTTTTAGTTTTTTGTGAAATTTGTTGTAATTCATAAAAGTTCAGCTCACGCGCCATAATAACCCGCTGAATTCCGATGTGTTTTGCAAATTCAGCGCCTAAACTGTTATGATGTGCCATTTGTGTGCTGGCATGCAGCTCAAATTGCGGAAAGTGTTTTTGAACGATGTGCCAAACTGCCATGTCCTGTATAATTAGGGCATCGGGTTTAATTTCCTGCAATTGGTAAAGCACATACAAAAGTTCCGAAATTTCTTGGTTTTTAATTACTGTATTTAGGGTTACATAAATTTTCACATTTTGACTGTGCGCATGTTTTACCATGGCTTTTAATTGTTGAGGTGAAAAGTTTGCAGCCCGTTCTCTGGCATTGAATAATTTTGTTCCTAAATATATGGCGTCGGCACCTCCTTCAATGGCCGCATAAAACGACTCAACATTGCCAGCGGGCAGTAATAATTCTGGTTTGTGTTTTTGTGTATTCATTGCTGCAAAGCTAATTAAAATATGGATTGTTTTAAATCAGATCGAAAAGGCTTCAAATTCTCATTTTATTTGTACTTTTTCTTGAAAAGATTGTCTTTATTCATGAAAAAAACTACATTTGTGAATTGCGAATTTTTTAATAACAAACTAAATTAAGTGCTATATGAATATGATAGTTGATAAAAAAACGATGAAAGATTCTGTTGCTATGCGATGGCTAGCATTGCTTCTTGTTAGTGGACTAATGTTGGCTACTTATTGGTTTCAAGATTTCTTTTCAGGGCTGAAAGGTATGATGGAATCTGAGATGGGGTTCACAAGTGAGGAGTTTGGAAGATTAATTGGCTTGACAACGATTGCCAATATGTTTGGTATGATCATGGTTGGAGGAATAATCCTAGACAAGTGGGGTGTTCGAATTGCTGGTTTGGCTTTTGGTGGGCTGGCTGTTCTTGGAGGTGCAATTACTGCCTTAGCTTCTGCAGGTTTCTTAGGTGATGAGCATAGTACTCAGCTAACTTTTATGATTATTGGACGTGTTTTGTTCGGATCTGGATTGGAGGTTGTGTGTGTCGTTGCGACAACTACCATGGTCAAGTGGTTTAAAGGATACGAGTTAGCATTGGCTATGGCTATTAATATGGGTTTCGGACGATTAGGTTCAGCAATGGGTATTGCAATTTCTCCTGATATTTCTGGAACTGTGTCACCAGCTGTTACTTTTGCTGCGGCATTACTTGGTGTAGCATTTATTATGTTTGTAATTTATGTGTTCTTTGATGTTAAACTTGACAAACAGTTGAAAAAAGTTAAAAGTGCAGATGGTGCTGAATCGGCAGAGGATGAGGAATTTAAGTTCTCTGATTTGTTTAAACTGTTGAAAAATAAGTCGTTTATATATATTGCACTCTTGTGTCTTTCTTTTTATGCTGCAGTTTTTCCATTTATTCAGTATGCTCCTGATTTGTTGATTAATAAATTCAACTTTACTTCGGTTCTTCCTGATGGAGGATTTCAAATTAATGGAAATACCTCATTTGGTACTGCTGTTATTTACATAGGTTTGTTTATTTATGCTCTCATGTTTTCTATTGTGCCTTCAAAAATTAAAAACATGTCGAAAAAAATTCTTTCTTTAGTTCTTATTGTAGGTTCTTTTGCTGTGTTTGTTTATCTTTTGAAAGATACATTCGCTATTTGGTTTAATGACGGTTCAAAAACTGCGAGCTTAATCCCTTTAGGAACCATTATTTTTACTCCGATCTTTGGTAATTATGTGGATAAAAAAGGTAAGGCTGCCTCCTTAATGATTATAGGTTCTTTATTACTTATTTTTGCACATATTTCATTGTCAGTTTTCAATAGTGTTTTCCTTGCTTATTTAGGGCTGTTGTCACTTGGTATTGCTTTTTCACTTGTTCCGGCAGCTATGTGGCCATCGGTTGCTAAAATTGTTCCACAGAATCGACTTGGAACTGCATACGCCTCAATGTTTACAATACAAAACTGGGGTTTAGGTTTGTTCTTCTGGGGAATTGGAGCTTTACTGCAAAAAGTGAATCCAACTGTAGTTGCAGAGCGTTTGGCTTTGAATGAAAAACTTTCTGTTCAGGGGTTGAGTGATAGTGCTATAGCTAAGGAAATAGTAGTGTTAAAAGACGCTGGAACATATCCCGTTTATGAATATACTATTCCAATATTAATACTTGTAGCTTGCGGTGTGATTTCTATTTTCCTTGCTTATAAATTGAAAGCTGCTGATAAGAAACAAGGTTATGGGTTGGAATTACCTTCTGGGGAAACAGAATAAGCTTTTTTTAGATAATTTTAAAGCTGCAATGCCGTTTGGCGTTGCAGTTTTTTTTTATTTTTGTACTATAAATCAAAATTTAAAAAACAATGAAAAAACTATTTGCATTAACTTTCGTTTTATCCGGATTGTTATTATCAGCCTTTGCGCAAGAAAACTCTCTGTTATGGAAGGTAAGTAAGAAAAATAAAAAAACATCTTATTTGTATGGGACAGTTCATATTCAAGATAAACGGGTGTTTGCTTTTGATGAAATTGTGTATGAAAAAATACAGGATTGTGACGCCCTTGCAGTCGAATTAATTATTGATGAGATTGATGTTGAAGCCATGCAGGAACAAATATTTTTGAAAGAAGGCTTGTTGAAAGATTATATGACCGAAATTGAATATGCCCTTTTGGATTCTATTGTTAAAATAAAAACCGGACAGTCGGTTGCTATGTTTGCCAAGATGAAACCATTTTTTATTTCGTCACAATTAATGCAAATGGATTTGCCAAAAGATATGCCCATGGCTTTGGATATGCATTTTATTGATACTGCGCGAAAAATGGATTTGGATGTGATTGCTTTGGAAGATATCTCTGATCAAATTGGAGCAATTGATAAAATGAGTATTGAAGCTCAAGTTAGTATGCTGCTGGATGGATTAGAAGATTATGACAATCATATTGGTGAGGAAATGGCAGAACTTGTGGATGCATATATTACTCAGGATTTAGAAACTATGCATGTGTTAATGCAGGATACTACGCTTCCAAAGGAGTTTGGAGAAGAATTATTAGTAAGCAGAAATTACGGTATGGCAAAAGCAATTCAGAAAATCATGAAAAAGCAATCTGTTTTTGCTGCGTTTGGAGCTGCTCATCTCGTTGGGGATGAAGGCGTAATTGCTTTGCTACGCAAAAAAGGATATACTGTTAAGCCCGTGAAAGTGGAGTTTGATTTAAATTAGTGAGGCTACGATTTTTGTAACTAATCAGTATCAGTAAAAGTAGCTCGTTACCGCAAACCTGAGAAAGAACATTGGAATAAACAAGAGGTTGCAACCTCTTGTTTGATGTCCGAGGTTCCATATTTTCTTTTTTTGCATCTGCCATGTGGCGGATTATCGTGCTATCGTGCTATCGTTTTAAATGCGTCTGAATAGTTATACCATTTATTAATCAAAATTGCAAGTATAATGCCGATGTAGATTCAATACCGATAGGCGTAGCATATCGGTAGTTTTGAATCACAATCGGTGTTAATGTTTTTAATTTTAGCACGGAGTAGTTACAAACTATTTTTTAAACTATATTTCCACCACATTTCAACTATTTTTCCAACAACATTTAAACTATATTTCAACCACATTTAAACTATTTCTCCCCCACATTTAAACTATTTTTAATTTCAGCCATTTCTTGTTGAAGATTAGCGACAGCTTTATGAAGTTCAATGTCCGGTGGCAGCGCTTCTGGCATTTCCGGACTAATGTAATTTACAAATTTCCAGATTTCCATAATTTCTTCCGCCTTTAAAATATATGGTTCATATTCAGTGTTTAACGAATGCAAAACCAGTTCTTTCTTATTTTTAAGAAGATTTTCTATAATTTTAAAAACTAAACCATCATCTTTGGTTAAGATAATTGCGGCTTGTCCATTTTTAATTGCCAGCCAGTTTTGAACAAACTCACCGGTAATCCATGCGCCATGTGGTATGGGCTTCATGGAGTCTCCGCTAATTTGAAAGCTTCTGTATTTTCGATTTTTTGACAAAAATGGGAGTTGAAAGCTTGGCAGCTCGCGAATGTATTTAGGGTCGGCATAACCCCTTGTGTATCCTGCTTTTGCTTTGTCCGGAACCAGCTCAATATTATCTTCGTTTTTTGAGCTAACTGTGCTAGTAAGAATACGAATTGATAGACCTTTCATGTTTTCCTCCGAGTCGGCTTCTAATAGTTGAATTTCTCGCTCTGAGTATTCTGCCAAATTTTCTTTTATCAAGTAATCAATCGAAATGCGAAAATATTGCGAAAATTTTATAAGTGTTTGTAAATCCGGTTCTGAAACCTTATTTTCATATCCACTTAAGGTCGGACGTTTTAATTGTAATTCTTCCGCTAGTTCTCCTTGGGTGCGGTGTTTTCTCCGGCGTAAAAATTTAATATTTGAGCTTAAATACATAATGTAATTTTTTTGTAAATATACAAAAAGATTAGAAATATGTCGAATAAAAGATTAAAAATTCGACTATTATTGCTGTGGTTTTATTATTTATTTATGAGATAATCAAAGAATTTTGTTAATTTTGTGGGAATCATTATGGGATTAGTAAAAAAAATATGCGTGTTTGTTTTGGGTTTATGCATTGTTTCTGTTGCACAAGCTCAATCGGTAGGCTTGGTTTTAAGTGGGGGCGGGGCTAAAGGATTGGCACATATTGGCGTAATCCGTGCTTTGGAAGATAATGAAATTCCGATTGATTACGTTACTGGAACCTCTATTGGGGCAATTATTGGTTCGTTGTATGCCATGGGTTTTTCTCCAGATGAAATGGAGGAAATGTTTCGAAGCTCTGAGTTTTATGAATGGTACAACGGGGAAATTAACGACAAATACACTTTTTATTATAAAAGATATGATGAAAAGCCTGATATGGTAAATTTAAGCCTCGATCAGGTTGATTCAACTTTGAGTTTTATTCTGCCAACAAATTTAGTCGCTACTCAGCCTATGGATTTGGCGTTTCTCAAAATATTCACCAGCTATTCAGCACTTGCTGATTATGATTTTGATAATCTTTTTGTCCCTTTTCGATGCGTGGCAACCGATGTATATAATAATCATGCGGTATTGTTGAAAGATGGCGACCTTGGGATGTCGGTTCGGGCATCTATGACGTTTCCCTTTTATTTTCGACCAATTAGCATTGACGGAAACTTGTTATTTGATGGTGGAATTGTGAATAATTTCCCTGAAGATGTCATGCGTGAAGAATTTGATCCTGATATTATTATTGGAAGTAAAGTTGCATCCGTCACCCAAAAACCACGTGAAGATCAGGTGCTTGAGCAAATAGAAAATATGATTATGGCAGTAAATACTCGCTATGAAATTGCTCCTGAGGATGGAATTCTTATCGCTAATGATTTTGCAAATATCTCTTTATTAGATTTTCATAAATTTGATTATCTCCATGAAGTGGGATATAATAGTACGATGGAATTAATGGATTCTATCAAGAAAAGAGTGTCACGACGAGTATCGGAAGACTCAATTCATGCTGCCAGAGAAGCGTTCCAATACGATTTGCCTGAGTTTCTTGTGGACAATATTTATATCGAAGGAGCAAATGTTCAGCAGAAAGACTATATCAGAAAAAGTTTAAAGCAAAATAAAAAATTACTAGACTTTGAGCAGTTTGAAATTGCTTACTATCGTTTAATTGCCGATAATCATATTGAATCTGCTTTGCCAGTTGCAAAATTTAATAAGGAAACAGGTTTTTTTGATTTGTATTTGAATGTAAAACAGGAAAAGCCTTATCATGTAATGGTTGGTGCAAATGTGTCTTCATCTTCAGTAAATCAAGGGTTTGTTGGTGTAGAATATAAATTGCTAAAGCGTCGTGCAAATTATTTACATGCCAATATTCATTTTGGACGATTATATACCTCATTTCAAGGATTGTATCGAATTGATTTTGTAGGGAAATTGCCTTTTTATTTGCAGACCAGCTTGACGTATAATCGATGGGATTTTTTTAAAAGCAATCCACGATTATTGTTTCTCGACGCAACACCATCTTACCTTATTCAAAATGAGAACAATTTGAGATTTGATTTTGGATTGCCTGTCGGATCGAAATCTAAGCTTGAGTTTGGGGGCGCATATGCTAGAATGTTAGATGAGTATTATCAAACCAATAATTTCTTGCAAACTGATACTGCCGACATTACAACCTTTGATTTGGTTACTGCACATTTGCGATTTGAGCGTAAAACATTGAATCACAAGTTGTATCCAACTGAAGGGGTGTTTGATCGTATCGATTTGCGTTATATTCGTGGAAAGGAAAATCATTATCCTGGAACAACCTCTGCTCAGCAGCAAGACTACGGAAATCAACATGGATATTTTTTGCTGAATATGTATCATGACAGATATTATGAAATCAATTCGCATTACTCGATCGGAACTACCTTGGAGATTGTTGCATCTAATAAAACTTTTTATCGAAATTACATTTCCAGCTTGTTATCTGCATCCGCATTTACACCAACTCCACACGCACAAACTTTATTTCTTAAGAATTTTAGAGCCAATACATATTCTGCGTTTGGACTTAAACAAATTGCCCGATTTACAGATAATTTGTGCTTGAGACTTGAAGGGTATGCTTTTATCCCATTTTGGAACATAAATTTTGAAGAGTCTGAACCTCAGGTGTTCACTCCATATTATGAGTCAAACCAAGCAAATATTCATTTCATAACAAATGCAAACTTGGTTTACCATTCTCCCGTTGGTCCCGTTTCTTTTAGTATAAATTATTACGATGAAGAAAGAAACAAATGGTTTTTCTTATTCCACTTTGGATACATATTGTTTAATGAACGCGGTATCGAATAACCATTGCTTTCCCTTTCCCATTGAATGACAATTTTTACAATCGAATGACAATCGTTTTCCCTATCTTTGTACAAAGCTTTTATTATGCAGATTGAACTTGATGATTATATCCTTCACCACAGCGAACCTGAATCGGCATTGCTGCAAAAATTATATCGCGAAACCCACTTGTATGCTAAGCATCCACGAATGGCATCCGGACATATTCAAGGCCGTTTTCTCGCTTTTGTATCTCAATTAGTGCGTCCTAAGCGGATATTAGAAATTGGAACATTTACCGGATATTCAGCTTTGTGTTTGGCAGAAGGATTAGTTTCTGATGGTAAATTAATCACCATTGAGGTGGATGATGAATTGGAGGATAGAATACGTAAATTTATTCAGAAAGCGAATCGGCAAAATCAGATTGAATTAATTATTGGTGATGCCAAGCAAATCATCCCGAAATTGCATTCTCCCTTTGATTTGGTCTTTATTGACGGTGATAAACGCGAATATCCCGATTATCTTGAATTAGTAAAGCCTTTATTGACTACTGGGGCATTAGTGATTGTCGATAATGTTTTATGGGATGGAAAAGTACTGGAGTCTGAGCAAAAAACTGACGGTATGACACGTGGTGTACAGCGATTTAATGATGCGTTACAACAAGATGCAGATTTTCAAAATTTCATGCTTCCACTGCGTGATGGACTCTCAATTGCACGGTTTTTTCCTGCAAAATTGACATAATTCACTTAATTTGTTTGCAAATTATTGAAAAACAATCATTTTAGTAACAATTTTTTAACCAGTCGAATCAATTTTTACCGTATATTTGTAACTATGGGTTTTTACCTATTGTTAACGACCGATTGTTTTATTTATTAAAATATATTTTATATGATACGCCTTTTTGCATGTTTTCGCATTTCTCGCTTGGCCACTATTTTATTTGCTTTTGCACTGCTTATTGGTGGGAGCGTTGAGGGGCAGACACAATTGTTTCTTGAAGATTTTGAAGATGCTACAGTTGGATATACCACCAGTGTTACTGAATTTAGCGATGGTGCGGATGATTATTTTACAAATACTGTAAACAATTCAATTGGGAGTGTTGATTTTACTAATGTGCAAGGATCTGAATATTTTGCAGCTCAGGATATTGATGGCGAAGGAGCCACGCTTCCTGTTTCCGTAAATATTGATGATATTAATATCTCTGGTTATACAGACATTACCTTTAAAGTTTATTTAGCCGAAGATGATGATGGAACTAATCAAGATTGGGATGCTGCTGATTATGTGCATTTTACTTACGATATTGATAATACAGGCTCGTATTCTAATCTATTATGGATTGAAAGTGAATTATCATCAGGGACAAATGGCAAACCTTTGATTGATACTGATTTTGATGGGGTAGGAGATGGAACAGAAATAACGGATAATTTTGCCCAGTTCTCAGTTTCCATTCCTTCAACAGGGAGCGACTTGGATATTCAAATAGAGTTTTATCTTGATTCTGGAGACGAAGATATTGCTATTGATCATATTGAGGTTTATGGCACCTCTGCAGGCCCCACCATCACCCTTTCAGAAACCAACCTCACAGGATTTACTTACGAAGTAGGTAGCGGTCCAAGTACCGAACAAACATTTACAGTTTCGGGCATAAATCTAACCAATGATATCAGCATTACAGCACCAACAAATTATGAAATTTCAAAAACATCTGGTTCTGCTTATACAAGCCCGCTAAACTTTACACAGTCGGGTGGAACAGTAAATGCAACAACAGTTTATGTTAGATTAAAAGCTAGTTTGTCGGCTGGTGATTATAATAATGAAGATATTACTGCAAGCAGTAATAGCGCAACTAGTCAAACTGTGGAATGTGATGGTACAGTTAGTTCCCTTGGGGCTAACGAAACTATAAGCATAATGAATTATAATATATTGAATTATGTTAAGGCTAATGGTACAGGCGATTGTGACCAAACTAATAATGATTACACCACAAAAGGTACTTATATGCAAACCATTATTGGTCATGCAGCTCCCGATATTTTAGGTGTTGAAGAAATGCAAGGTGGTTCAGGTGGTCAAGCAGATGCTGATGAAATGCACAGTTTACTACTTAATATTCTAGATGCCTCTCTAGGATATAGTACAGGTGATTGGGCTAGGCTACCTTATAGCTCAACTATGGATAATGAATATATTTCAAGTCAATTATATTGGAATACAAATAAATTTACTTGGATATCAACAAATTGGATAGATATATCCGGAGGAGGAGGAACTTCTCGTGATGTCCCAGTTGTTCAACTGAGATTTTATAAAAATGATAATTTAGGCAATCCAATCGACCTTTATGTCATGGTTGCGCATCTTACTCCTAGCTCCGGTGCTTCAAACGAAGCAATTAGGGATTCTGAGACAGCTTATATAAGATCATATCTTGATGCAAACCTAAATTCAGGTGAAAATATGGTTTTACTTGGTGATTTCAACATGTACCATTCAACAGAAGCTGGTTATCAGAATCTTGTAGCTGGTGCAGTTGAATTAACTGATTTTAACGATCCTATAAACAGACCTGGGACCTGGACAAGCAATTCATCATTTCAAGATATACATACACAATGTACTCGTATAACTGCTCCAGGAGGATGTGGTGCTACAGGAGGTTCTGATGATAGATTTGATTTTATTTTATTAACAGATAATATTATTGCAGGAACAGATAAGGTTTCTTATGTATCTTATGAAACTATCGGACAAGATGGTTTGCATTATAATGATGACATAAACAATGGGACAAATGCATCTGCTCCTGCTGCAGTAATTTCAGCATTATTTAATAACTCTGATCATCTTCCAGTAAAATGTGAGTTAGAATTTGAAGTTGGAGCAACACTTCTTGCATCTGAAACTATTTTAAATGGTTTTATCTATGAAGAAGGTATTGGACCATCTGCTGAACAAAGTTTCGATTTAAGTGGTTCTGGATTAGATGGAACAAATGTTGTTGTTACAGCACCTGTAAATTATGAAGTCTCAAAAACTTCAGGAGGAACATTTGCTAGTAGTCAAACATATACCGCATATGATGGTACAAGTACAACAATATATGTAAGATTAAAAACAGGGCTAACAGCGGCCTCAGGCCCATATAACGAAACATTAATAATTAGCGGTGGCGGTGCAACAAATATTTCTGTAAACCTCGAAGGTATAGTTAGTTATCCAGGTAGTATTGGAGTACATAGTTTCGAAGCATCTAGTGATACATGGACTCCAGCAACATTATCCACACCATCATGTTCATCAGGTGGTGATGTTTGGGATTATGTTTCTTCATTGAATACAATAACTCCAAACAATGGGTCTTTATTCTGGGGGATGTCTGATATTACAGGTAACTGTGGAACATCACCTGAAACTTACGCATTACCAAACCTTGATGTTTCTGGATATAATACAATAACATTAAGCTTTGATTATTTTACAGAATCAAGTTGGGATAGTGGTGATGACTTATTTTATGAAATATTTTTAGATAATGTTAGTCAAGGTTCTATACAATTCGTTGATGGTGGAGATGGAACTACTAGTGCAACTGATGCTTGGGTAACAGTTAGTGAAAATATACCTGATGGTACAAATAATGTAAGAATTACATTTACTGCAACTCAAAATGGACCAGACTATGGTGGTTTAGATTTTGTGAGAGTTGTTGGAACACCCAATGGCCCAGAACTTACTACATCTGTATCTTCTTTAACAGGTTTTACTTACGAAGTAGGTTCCGGTCCATCAACATCACAAAGTTTTGATTTAAGTGGTAGTTTATTAGATGGTAGTCAAGTAACAGTAAGTGCTGGAACTAATTACGAAGTTTCTTTGGATAATTCTGGTTTCTCTAATAGTGTGAATGTTGGCTATACAGCACCTGATTTAAGTGCAACAACAATATACGTTAGACTAAAATCTGGATTATCTGTAAATACCTATAATTCTGTTCTCGTTACTTGCAGTGATAATGGAACAGCAAGTGATGTGACAGTATCTAATAATGGTGAAGTAATTGCTGTAGGTGGCGGACCATGTGCAAGCGATTTGATAATTTCTGAATATGTAGAAGGAAGCGGAAGCGAAAAATATATCGAAATTTATAATGGTACTGGAAGCAGTATAGATTTATCAGATTATAAATTGCAGCTTTACACTAACGGTTCTCCGACTACCACCAATGACATTACTTTATCGGGCACGCTAAATGATGGTAATGTAATCGTTTATCAAAACTCATCAGCTTCACTTTATTCAGGTACAAACAATGCCGCTGTTAATTTTAATGGAGATGATGCAGTCGCATTGTATAAAATATCAACTTCAAGTTTTGTGGATATATTTGGGAAAATTGGAGAAGATCCAGGCTCTGCTTGGACAAGTACAAGTAATTCTACAGTTAATAAAACTTTAGTTAGAAACTCTGATGTTGTTAATGGAATTACTTCAAATCCTACTAGCGGATTCGAAACACTTGAGTCTGAATGGACACAATATAATGAGGATGTTGTATCAAACTTAGGATCCCACACCATGACCTGCGATCCAACAATTACTGTTGATCCAACTGTCTTAAGCGGATTTACATATAGTGAGGGTAGTGGACCATCAAGCGAACAGTCATTTACAATTTCTGGAGCAAATTTAATAGGCAATATTAATATTATCCCTCCAACAAATTATGAGATTTCAACGGGTTCTGGAGGTTCTTTTGTTGCTACCAATCCAATTACATTAACACAATCCGGTGGCGATGTTACTGAAACTACAATTTATGTGAGACTTAAAGCCGGTTTATCCGGTGGTGATTATAATTCTGAAAATATTACTGCAAGTAGTGCCAGTGCAGATGATAAAACAGTAAGTTGTAGTGGATATGTTTGCTCTGACCCAACAACCCAAACATCAGCACTCAGTTTTCCAGATACACAAACCGACCAAATGGACGTTTTATGGACATCAGGTAATGGAGATTATCGCCTCGTTGTGGCTAGTTTATCTGCCATCACAGGAACACCGTCAGATAATACAACTTATTCAGCAGATGCAGCCTTCAATAATGGGCAGGACGTATTAAACGCAAATGAATATGTGGTATATGCTGGTAATGGAAACAGTTTTACGATGACAGGTCTCGATAGCGATACGGAATATTTTATTAAAGTATTTGAATACAATTGCGATAGTGGTAATGAACAATATCTTACAAGTTCTCCTTTGGCGGGCTCTGAAAACACCGTGGCAAATATTCCTGCTGTTACTGGTTTTGATGTGATATGCACAACGGAAACAACTGCTACCGTGGAATGGACGAATCCTTCAAGTGGTGATTGGGATGGTGTTATCATTGCCATCCGGAACTCAACAAACCCAGTGCATACACTAAGTGATGATCTCACAACGGTTTCTGCAGATGCTGTGTTTGGAGTTGGACATGAATTTGGAACAACTACCCCACATTCTTATGTCGTGTACAAAGGAACCGGTACATCCGTAATCATTACAGGCCTTACACAGGGACAAGAGTATTCACTGAAAGCCATATCGTATTACGGCAGCTTGATTGGCGATGAAACTACAACCACCATTTCAAGTCTCGAAATTGCTGAAGTAACAGCAGCTTCGACAACAACCGAAAACAGCCAGACAAGTATAAGTTGGTCAAATCCGGGGTCATGTTACGACGAAATTTTAGTTGTCGGACATGAAGGAAGCTCTGTAACCAGCACCCCTATAGGTGATGGTAGTAGTTATACAGCTAATACTGTGT
>JAYEFQ010000009.1:0-6707 GCA_034658655.1 Bacteroidota bacterium | reverse complement strand
AATTGATACAGAAGGCGGCTACACCTTACTGCCAGAACTTGCCAAAACTGATTTATCAGGAAACCAGCGCAAGCAATTACGGGAATTTCATCCTCCAATTCCAACCCGTGAAGTCAGTTTGTGCTACCGAAAAGGATATCCTCGCAAACGCTTGTTGGAGGCTTTAAAAAGCAAGATCATCAATAATATTCCAACAAAAATGAAAAAGAAACAAGGGGAAATTATTCCTGTGAGATAACAGAGTCTTATATTGTAGATGAGTAGTTGCGTTCCGAAAGCTTTCTGGAAGCGTTCCGAAAACTTTCGGGAGGCGAGGAAAACAATTGTCATACGATTGGAAAGGGAAAGCGATTGTCATACGATTGTCATTAGAACCGTTAGCCATCGGTAAGAAATTTCTTTTTTTTCACTATTAAGAAAATTGTAACTACTCAGTGCTAAAATTAAAAACATTAACTATTCAAACACAATTGAAACGATAGCACGATAATACGCCACATGGCGGATGCAAAAAAAGAAAATATGGGACACTGGATATCAAACAAGAGGTTGCAACCTTTTGTTGATTCCAATATTCTTTCTCAAATTTGCGGTAACGAGCTACTTTTGCTGATACTGATTAGTTACAGAAAATTAAGATTTTCATTAAGGTGGTTTTTTCTTAATCTTCTTAATTGCTTAATAAACTTAAGGGGACTTCTAACACCAAATTAATTTCAAAAACACGTGATAAATAAATTAAATATCAGACCAATTTATCATGTAAACGAGGTTCAAACCAAAGGTCATGTTTTTGTATGTATGTTTTCTTATGCCATAGTTAAAGAGTTGGAACCCAGTATTTATCATTGGTTAAAAACATACAATAAAAGAAATAATTGCAAATTATCATACGATGATATTACTGACGAATTAAACAACATTAAAATAGATGAATTAGAAATAGGACATAGAATGAAGAAAATTTTGGTTCCGGAATTGAATGAAATTCAGAGTGAAATTACAAAATTATTTAATATCAAAATAGAGGATATTATGAAAGGGTAGCTACAGAAGTCAAAAAAAATCCGCATACGTGTATCGATATGCGGATTTTTTTCAATAGAAAAGGGATTAAATACTTTCAGTATCAACTACTTTTGCTAGTAAGTCTCCGTAAAGAATTAATAAATATTTGTTATCCTCAACTTCTAATTCAGTACCAGAAAATTTCTTGTAATACACTTTATCACCAACAGCAATTGAAGCATTTTCAATTTGTCCGATTGCAGCAACAGTTCCATACTGCGGCTTTTCTTTTGCAGTTTCCGGAATAATAATTCCACTTGCTGTTTTCTCTTCAGTTTCTTCTTCGCTGATATCCAGCAATACATTCTCATTGAGTGGTTGTAAATCTTTCATTGTTCTATAAATTTTAATTATTTAACTTATTTTAATTTTGAATTTCTAATAATCGATTCAATTTCATGGTATCAAAACCCACAACAAAGGTACCATTAATATCGGTTTGCGGGACACCTTGTTGCCCTGTTCGTTTCACAAGTGTTTCTGCTTGTTTTTGATCCTTGGAAATATCCACTTCTCGAAAAACAATTTGAAGCTTCCTCAAATACGATTTTACGCTGTTGCAATATGTACAAGTAGGTGTTGTGTAAACCGTCACAGATTTTGCCGGTTTTTCTTTTCCATCTTTACTCACAAAATATGCTCCTTTCAACAAATTTTCATAAAATTTGATATCATTACAGCCCTTTACCTGATTTACTTGTTTCCCTTTTTTAAAAACTAATAAAGTAGGTGCACTCGTCACAGCATATTCTGTATGAACATCACGAACTTTGGAAACATCAACTGTCGCTAATACGCCATCTTGTGATGTTTTTGCTGCATCAAATAACTTTGTACTTGCGCAGGAGCTTATTTCACTATCGGGCTTAAAAATCAAACAATATACTTTTTCGTTTGCCGATAGCAAGTCTAATAAGTCATTGTGATTATTTATTATTGTTGTTTTCATCTTTACTTTCACAAAATTTCCATGTCAATGAGCAAATCTTGTACCAATTGAGAAATATGTTGTTGAAAATTAACGGCATGTTACAATCTACTGATATGCTAAACCTTACACAGATATGATTTATCTTACACATTTTTATTGAACTGCAAATTTGGCAATTAGCTGACAAAATGGCGATTTATTTTGAAATATGGAAATAAACAAAACTCTTCTCAGCAAGGTGTCAACGATTTTTTTAAAGGATATACATCTTATATCATTTATTAATCAAAATTGTAAGTATAATACCGATGTAGATTCAACACCGATAGGCGTAGCAAAGCGAAGCCTATCGGTAATTTTGAATCACAATCGGTCTTATAAAAATAGGTCATCCCTAACGGGATTTTAATCATATTGTCTGTTTTAATCCCCGAACTACCATTCGGGGTTAAAAATAGAAAGTTCCTACGGAACTGATTTATTATACCAATTATTAATCAAAATTGCAAGTATAATGCCGATGTAGCATACGCCATGTTGCGGATTCACTATGGGTATAACATCATCTATTCAGACCAACTTATTTATTGTCAACCCCTAACGGATAAATCCGTTATTAAAACAATTACAATTTCTCAATTTTCCGGGTAATTCGATGATGTCCATCCGTGAGGATTAAAACATACAACCCCGATTGCAAATTAGAAACATCGATTTGGATTGTTTTATCAAACTCAGATTCCTGTCCAGTGTTAAATACTCGTCCTGTAATATCACATATGGTCCAAGTAAAATGCTCAAACGACTGACCAAACTCTACAAATAATGAATGACTTACCGGATTCGGGTAGATTTGAATTGATTCATCCGTAAAGTGCCCAATTTCAACATTGTCCTGAACAAACCCACTGCATGTTACACTCAGTGAAGCGGCACCACTTCCGGAAATAATTATGGTTTGATTATTATAATCTCCGACAGGTAAATCTGCTTTCAAGCGAACATAAACCGACATGGAATTTCCGTCAAATGAATTTAAAACTACCGGATTCGAGGTATAATCGGAGCTTTCAGACAAAGAAATTTCATAATTTAAAGAAGGCGTAATTTCCAACTGAGAATTATCCAAATCATTTCCGCTTAATTCAAAACTTTGTGAAAGCGAGGGTCCTTCTCCAAACAAATAGGAAAATGATGTCAATTCATTGGTATTAACATATAAAACTGGATCGGGAGTTTGAATGCCACAATACACCTCTACGTTATCAAGATAAATCCGTTTAGTTGTCGTCCCAATTTTAATTTTTGAATTCGCTGTGCCATCTAAAATTTCAACGGTGTGAGTATCAAAATCAACTCCAGGCGTAATATCCGAACCAATTTGCATAAAATTCACACCATCTGCGGCATGAAAAATCTGAACCATTGCATTATCAGAACCATATTTTGCATAATCAAAACTTACAGAACCTCCAGCAGACAAATCAATTGTTGGAGTAATAACATATCCCTCATAGGAACTAGAACCAAGCTTCACTTCACCACCAGCAGAGAATACTTTGTATCCCTCCCACCCTATTGTTAAAGTATGAGAATCCATATTAGGGGACAAATCAACACTGCCTGGCGATCCGTGAGCACCGTCAGTAAACCCGCTAAAATCTTCGTAAAGACATGGATCAGATGATTCCGGAAGCACTGCACCGCTACAGCTTAAAATTACTTCGGTTGCGCCACCGCCGGTGTGGGTAATTGCTTCGTCATTATAATCGCCTGCGGTTAAATCGACTTTTAAGCGCACATATATTTCATAGGTAAAATTCGCATCAGCAAAGGGTACCGATAAACTGTTTGAAAAATCTGTGCCGGAACTCAATGAAATCTCATAATTTGTGGGTGCTGTCACAGTAATATCACCCGGATAGCCGGTCAGGTTTGCGCCGCTGAGTGTGTAAGATTGCTCAGATGAAGGACCATTTCCGACAATGTATGAAAATCCCGAAAGGGAAGTTGGTGAAAGGTACAAAGTTGGATCGGGAGGTAAATCTTCAACTATTCCGCTACAACTAACTGTTTTAGTTCCATAATTGCTACTGACATTTGTAATATTTTCAGCATTATAACTTCCGACATCAAGTCCTGATTTTAATCGAACATAAATTGTTGTAGAAGGCAAAGTATAACTATCGTAAGACACTGATAGGCTAGATGAATAGTTGGCATTATCTAATGAAATTTCATAATTAGCAGGTGCATTGACAGATATTGAATTTGGATAATCTGTTAAATAATTTCCATACAATTGATATGATTGATAATCTGAAGGACCTATCCCATAAATATAGGAAAATTCGGTTAGGACTTCAGGGACAACATAAATTGCAGGCGGCGGCATTTCTGTTACACTACCACTACAGGAAACAAAAATATTGTCAGCACCACCACCGCTAATGGTGATATTCTCATTGTAGTCGCCCAAAGACAGGCCAGATTTAAGTCGGACATAAATTGTGGTGGACGACAAATTTGCACTGTTATACGGGACAGCAAGTGAATTTAAAAATGAAACATCATCAAGTGATATTTCATAATTTGTTGGTGCTGATACTGTGATATCATCTGGATAGCCAGTTAACAAACTACCGCTTAAGTTAAAAAACTTAGTAGTAGATGGACCTTCGCCCTCGTAATAGAGAAATCCGCTTAAAGCGGGAGTGTTTGTCAACAATTCTGCTCCCTCAACATATTCAGTAATCTCAAAATTATCAATAATCAATTGTGAACCGGAATTTGCAGTAACTTTTATTTTACAATTATCACTCAAATTATTCACAACTAATGAATAATCTGAAAAACTATTTCCTGCAAAAGCCTGTGCATCAAGTTCTGTAAAACCGCTTCCATCAACAGATAAAAGCACTTGTAAATTTCCACCACCGCTACTTCCCTCTTTATATTGAAAAGAAATAGTACCAACCGTATTAACCGCCGGGGTAATAATGGAAGCATTAGTGTTCAACTGAAACCTGGCATCATTTTCACCCTGAATAGCGGTAAGTTCCCAGGTGTTTCCACTATCATAAGCATAACTACCCGTTGTATAATCTGTCGGGCCTCCACTAAAATCCTCACTTAAAATAACTTGTGCGAAGCCACTAAAACTAAAACCTAGCAAATAAATGCTAACAATTAAATATTTAAATTCTCTCATAAAACAAATAATATCAATAAATTACCAAATCAGCTTTTGTGTTTTATAAAACTCATCAGCAATTACAGTAACTGTATAAATTCCCTTTGTAAAAATTCTATTTCCTAAATCAATTTGAATATTTTCTGAATACGAATCAAAACTTTTCACGAATAATAATCGGCCTGCCATATCGTGAATTTGCACAAGGATATCATTATTTTTAGTCAAATTTTCAGCCTGCACAAAAAGAATATTTTCATTTCGCCAAACTGAAACCTGCACTAATTCATTATTATCAAAATTACTAACAGAAACTATTTTGCTATAAGAAACAGTATTATCAAAATCGGTTTGTTTTAACCGATAATAAGATTTACCAGCATAAGGTGTATAATCAATAATTTCATAATGAATGATACGGCTGCTATTTCCTGCTCCAGGATAATTTGTTACCAGTTCAAACAATCTACCATCTTTTGAGCGTTCAAGGGTAAAATAATCGTTGTTGGTTTCACTTGCTGTTGCCCAATTAACCAAGACATCATCGCTTTCATATTTTGCATCAAAAGAAAGTAATTCTATTGGCAAAAGAGCATCTTTAAAACCTAATGTTATTGGGCTAAAGCTAGTAAACACAACTGAATTTTGCACCTCGCCATTATTTGTCGTCCCACTTACACTACTGCTACCCATATCTTTCCAAGTTCCACCATCGTAATGTGCGATTACCACATCAGCAATATCAGAAATTCCGTAGCGATCATCTTTCCAGTAACCAGTCACTGTGGGCAAAGAGCTCCCGTTATTTCGAGTAATATCCCAATAATCGATATCACTAACACGATCCATAGTTGCTTCAACATTCACAATATCAGAATAGGGTTCATGGAAATATTCACCGGTAAATTCATCGGTCACCACAGACGGAGCAGAAATGCCAATTGGAGCCCAAATGGTTTCGCCAAGTGGAAAAACAAAAGCATCATTTCCAACTTTCTTCATTGGTCCGTCAACCCATGAGCTGGCAGAACCAGGTTCTCCATTGCTTCCGGCAACGTTTGTATGTACAGTTGCACCATCTTCAAGCGTTAACAATTCGGTATCGGTAGTTTTCAGCACACCTGATGTTAGGATAAGTTTTCCGCTAGTAATAATATTAGCCGTTAAACTGGTTTCATAAATTGAATTCGACATATCAACACCGATAAGTTTATTTGTCGAAACCGTTGTAATGGCATTACCAGTAACTTGATTAGCCTTCCCGACATACCAGAAATCCGCAGTCTGACTAAAGCTGCGGTTTGCCTGAGCAAACTGTTGCACGTTTCCGTTTGTCAAATTTGTACCATCATCAAGTCCTTGGGAATGGGTCATGTATAGGGTTGTTCCAGTTTCGGTTGTTATGGTATTAGTTCCAACAGCTCCGCTTGGCATTGTAATAACAAGTGGAGTAGTATTATCAGCAGCCCATGCAAAATGTAAGGATGCTCCAGTTTCGATAGTTAAAGCTGTTGT
>JAYEFQ010000008.1:0-27425 GCA_034658655.1 Bacteroidota bacterium | reverse complement strand
TTTTAATGCAACGCTACGGATTCCCGATTATAATTACTAAACTGTTTTATTCCCTAATTATTAATCTAATTTTATTAACTGCTGCTCAAGTATTTATAAAATTGAATTTTCATGCCGCAGCTTGGGGAAGCATGATTGGATTAACCGCATTTTTAAGTGTGTTTTTTGGACTTGAAACAAGATGCTTTTTTATAATCATTATTGTAATTAGTGGAATTATCGGTAGCGCCTTGCTTGCACTAAAAACATGCAAACCCAAGGAACTATATCCAGCCTATTTACTCGGCATTATGGGCATGTTTATTACCCTATTCATAAGCTATGCCCAATAAAAAATGGCTTTATTAAACATCATTGTTTAGGATTTAGAAATTAGGATTTCCAGTTTATCTGGTTTAGTTTTAATAAATTTCGAATATCGAATGAAAAATGATAAAGTTAAAACAACAAAACATTACGGTTACAAAGCAAAAATAACTTTGACATTTTTTATCCGTCTTCACTTCGTTACGCCGGACAGGTTTTAGCATTCGATATTTATCATTTATTTATTGGGCTCTATTAAAAAAAAATATCTGGAAAGCTCAGTATTGTAAGCAAAATATAATGAATTTATTTTCAAGTATTTGAGAAAAAACAAATATTTCTAATACCATTATATTTAAATGGAGCCTAAAAAATACGGATTATTCCTAACACTGTTAGGTAATATGCGCATGAAGTATTATTTTTACAAAAAAAACAAGATGAAAATTCTAATTCTAGGATCCGGTGGACGTGAACATGCAATAGCCTGGAAAATTACGCAATCTCAAAAATGCGAACAATGCTTTATTGCACCCGGAAATGCCGGAACAGCAAGCCTTGGAGAAAACATCCCCATAAAACCAACAGATTTTGAAGCAATTAAATTACTTTGCATAGAAAAAGAAATTCAGATGCTTATCGTTGGGCCAGAAGACCCCCTTGTAAACGGAATTGTTGATTTCTTTCTGCATGATGCGAAACTTAAAAATATTTTAATTATTGGTCCAGATAAATTTGCAGCACAATTAGAAGGCAGCAAACAGTTTGCTAAGGAATTTATGAAAAAATATCAAATTCCAACTGCTGGATACTTTTCAGCAACCCAAGAAAACTTAATTGAAGCCAATGCCTTTCTCGACAAGCAAAATCCGCCCTTTGTACTTAAAGCTGACGGACTGGCTGCAGGAAAAGGCGTTCTAATTATTGAAAATCGCGATGAAGCAAAAGCTTCACTGAAAGAAATGTTAGATGGAAAATTTGGAGATGCATCCAAAACCGTTGTTATTGAAGAATTTCTTGACGGAATTGAACTCTCTGTCTTCGTACTCACTGACGGAAAATCATACATAACACTTCCTGAAGCCAAAGATTACAAACGCATAGGCGAAAAAGACACCGGACTCAACACAGGAGGCATGGGCTCAATTTCTCCGGTTCCCTTTGCGGACAATGAATTCATGAAAAGAATTGAAAACAAAATCATTAAACCGACAATTCACGGAATTGAAAGTGAAGGCATGAACTACAAAGGCTTCGTCTTTTTCGGATTAATTAAAGTGAAAGACGAACCTTATGTGATTGAATATAATGTCAGAATGGGAGACCCAGAGACAGAGTCGGTGATCCCGCGTATAAAATCTGACTTAACTGATTTGCTAATTGCAACCGCAAGTCGATCTCTTAAAAACATCACTGTAGATATTGACAAACGCACTGCTGCCACAGTAATGTTGGTTTCAGGCGGCTATCCTAAAGCTTATAGTAAAGGAGAACAAATTTCAGGCTTAGACAATGCAGAAAAAAGCATACTCTTTCATGCAGGAACAAAAACAGATAGCAATAAAATACGAACCGCAGGTGGTAGAGTACTGGCAGTAACATCACTCGCGAGTGACATGAAAAAGGCCTTAGCATTATCTTATCAAACCGCAGAAACAATCCAGTTTAACAAAAAATATTACCGTAAAGATATCGGATTTGATTTATAAACTATGAAACGGGAACTCAGCATTGCAAAAAACAAACCTATTGTATTGGCATCCTTAATTGTTATGTCGATGGCAATTGTTAGTTTACAGTTTATTTTTCCTGATAATAGCCAAACCTATCATGTTGATTCATTAAGAATTGCAAATTCATGGATGGATGGGATTCCAATTTCCACTACTTGGTCAATTCTTATCGCAATCCCTTTCGTCTTTATTAATTTATTCTTAACCTATCACATTAATTATCAACTCAATATAATAAGCAATGCCTATTATTTCCCCTCATGGCTCTATTTAATCATCAGCTTTAATGATTATCGTTTATTTCATATCTCAGCAGAACTAATCAGCTCAAGTATCCTCTTATTAAGCATTTTTATGTTTTTAATGATTAATCAATCATCAAAAAAATACAGCAAGCTATTCTGGACCGGTTTTTTTATTGCTACAGCAAGCTTGTTTTTGCCGCAAACACTGCTCTACGTACCACTATTATTCATTGGGTTAGCAATTTACAACCAACTTAACCTTCGGAATAATATCAATATTATATTAGGTTTATTCAGTGTATATTTTATACTTTTTGCAATCGCATTTATGTCAGATAATTTACAAATTTGGCATCAACATTTTCTTTTCAATCAAGTATTTAGTGGACTAATAGTACCAGATTTTACCGGATTATTTCTGGACTTTCTACTCACTTTTTTAAGCATCATCAGCTTGGTATTTTTATCATTAAACTCAGGATTTTTGAAAATCATTAAACGAAAACACCTTTCCTTTATAGTCGGATTGCTTTTGTTTTCATCTATTGCCTATGTAATGGACGGATTTTCTATTTACAATCGCGTCTTCCTTGCTTTACCCATGGCTTACATTTTCGTCAATTATCTCGTAAATACGAAAACCCGCTTTCTACCACGAACTTTAACCTGGATTATTTTCATCTTTTTTATAATATCACAAACACTTTCTGTTTTTAGCAGTTTATCCGGAAATGGGTAAATAATACCGATTGTGATTCAAAACTACCAATATGCTACGCTTTGCTTCGCCTATCGGAGCTGTATCTACATCGGCATTATACTCGCAATTTTGATTAATAAATAGTATAACAAAATAAATAAACCAGAAACTCGTTTATGCACAAAAGATTAATACTGTGAATATATACAATCGAAAACGCCGTTGGAAACTCCTCCTCTTTTTTGTTGCCATTTTAATTGGTGCCGGCTCTCTATTTTATACAAATTTTTTAATGAAAAAACTTTCTGATGAAGAAAGAAAACGTGTTGAACTTTGGGCAAAAGCCAATGAGGAAATTCAAAAAGCCAATCCGGATCAAGACGTATCCTTTATTTTTCATGTACTACTAAGTAATAATACAATTCCAGTAATATTAGCAACACCTCAAGACAGTATTATTTCTTACAGAAACCTGGATTCTTTAAAAATGAAAAGCCCAGAATTCAAACACAAAACCCTTGAGGACATGAAAAAAAATCATGCCCCCATTGAAATTAAATTATTAAACGAGAAACGAAACTTTATTTACTTTAACGATTCCACAATTTTAACTCAACTATATTACTATCCATTTATTCAACTCGGAATCATTACCCTATTTATTTTAGTGTCTTACCTAGCATTCAGTAACTCCAGAAAATCTGAACAAAACCATGTATGGCTAGGAATGTCAAAAGAAACGGCTCACCAGCTTGGGACACCGATATCATCACTCATGGGATGGATAGAAGTTTTAAAACTTGAAAATCCGGAAAATCCAAGTATTAAAGAAATGGAAAAAGATGTAAAACGACTGGAACGTGTTGCTGAACGTTTTTCAAAAATTGGATCTGCCGCGGCATTAAATAAAGAACCAATACAAAAGGTACTCAGGTTTGCCATCGATTACATTCAAAACAGAAGCTCGAAAAAAATTAATTTTGAAATTAATATAATTGACGAAAACCCAATAATAATACCGCTTAGCCTAAACCTTTTTGAGTGGGTCATTGAAAATATTTGTCGCAATGCAATAGATGCAATGGAAGGTAAAGGAAAAATCACAATCAATTTAATCAATTTAGAAAATCAAGTCATGATTGATATTAGTGATACCGGAAAAGGCATTATAAAATCCAAACACAAAACTGTTTTCCAACCGGGCTATACGACAAAGCAAAGAGGGTGGGGTCTTGGTCTCTCATTAAGTAAACGAATTATTGAAGAGTATCATAATGGACGAATTTTCATTAAACAATCCGACCCGAAAACAGGCACAACTTTCCGAATTATTCTTAACAAATAAATCAATTTCAAAGATTATTACGATTTTTTTGAAATTCTTATGTCTGTTAGCAAGTTATTTTATAAGTTTGCACACAATTTTTATTTAGGTGAGCAGTAAGAATATAACATATCAAATTCAGCATTCAGAATTAGAGAATGGCGAGCATCAGTTTGATTTTCAAGTTGATGACAAACTATTTTTGCGCTTTGAAAATGAAGAAATTCGCAATGTCAAGCTAAAACTCACAGCAAAACTCACGCGGAAATCTGACAATTTTTTGCTTTTTTTGGATGCAAAAGGCGATTTTGAGATGCAATGTGACAGATGCCTAGACTTTTTTTCAAAGCATGTGGACTTGCAGCATGAAGTTGTAATTAAACTTGATGAGATAACAAATTTTGATACAGATGAAGATTTCGTAACGCTGGATAGAAATGACAATTACTTAGATATTGCATATTTTATTTATGAAATGGTCATGCTTTCTCTGCCGATACGAAGAGTTCACCCTGAAGATGAAAATGGAAATTCTATGTGTAATCCAGAAGTTGTGAAATATATCAACGGAGAATCACATATTACAGAGGAAGATGCAGAAGTTTTAGATTCTGCAAAATCTGATGAAAACTGGAAACAAAAGTTAAAAGATTTATATAACAATTAAATACGGGAAAAATGGCACATCCGAAAAGAAAACAATCGAAAACAAGAAGAGACAAACGCAGAACGCATTATAAAGCGAAAGCTGTCACAATGGCAACATGTCAAAATTGCGGCGCAACCATTCGTTACCATCATGTTTGCCCAGAGTGTGGACATTACAAGGGAGTACTAGCAATCGACAAAGAAGCATAGCTAAGATAAACTTCAAATGAGGATTGGCCTCGACATAATGGGTGGCGATTTTGCCCCAGATGCATGCATCGATGGGGCGATTATAGCATCCGACAAAATGAACACAGACGATAAAATCGTACTGATTGGTTCAAAAAAATTGATTCTGGATAAACTTTCAAAACGAAAGCACAATCCAGAAGTATTTGCTATTGTCGATGCACCAGAAGTCATCCAAATGAACGACCATCCTGCAAAAGCGTTTCAACAAAAACAGAACTCCAGCCTCGTAAAGGGATACAAACTCCTTCGAGATAAAGCAATTGATGGGTTTGCAAGTGCCGGAAATACAGGAGCAATGATGGTTGGTGCAATACAAACAACAAAGCAAATTCCTGGTGTACTTAGGCCAGCAATTGCAAGTTTTATCCCGACAACTAATGGTAAACATAATATTCTTTTAGATGTTGGACTAAATCCTGACAGCAAACCCGATGTTTTGTATCAGTACGGTGTCCTAGGATCAATCTTTTACCAATTTATTTTTGGAGTAGAAACCCCAAAAGTTACTTTGCTCAACATTGGCAAGGAAGAAGGCAAGGGCAACCTCGCCTCAAAATCAGCATTCGAACTGATGAAAAACAGTCCAGACTTCAACTTCGTCGGAAACATCGAAGGGCATGAACTCTTTGACTCCCAAGCAACAGATGTGATTGTTGCTGATGGTTTTGTTGGCAATATTCTACTGAAACAAGCTGAATCATTTTATACTATGCTAAAGAACCGTGGCGTTGAAGATGAATATTTCGAACGCTTTAATTATGAAATTTACGGCGGAACACCAATCCTTGGAATAAACGAAAATGTGGTAATTGGGCACGGGATAAGCAATGCCCGTGCAATTTCAAATATGATTCTGCAAACCAAAAAAATGGTCAATGCAAAATTGTCTTTACGAATTAAAGATTTTTTTAGTTATGAGTAAGTATAATGCAATCATTACCGGTGTCGGTGGATACGTCCCTGACTACATTATGACAAATCAAGAGTTAGCTCAGAAAGTTGAAACAACTGACGAGTGGATAATGACTCGTATTGGGATTAAAGAACGCCGAATCCTTAAAGAAAAAAATGAAGGAACCTCATTCATGGGTGCAAAAGCAGTTCAACAATTGCTTGAAAAAACCAATACGAATCCCGATGATGTTGACATGCTAATTTGCGGTATTGTCACACCCGACATGCAATTCCCGGCAACGGCAAATATTATTTCTGACAAAACAGGAATCAAAAACGCTTTCGGATTTGACCTCAACGCAGGATGCTCAAGCTTTTTATATGCATTAGATACCGCATCAAAATATGTGGAATCCGGAACACATAAAAAAGTGATTGTTGTTGGAGCAGATAAAATGTCTTCAATTACTGATTATACTGACCGTGCTACCTGCCCAATTTTCGGTGACGGCGCTGCGGCTGTATTACTCGAACCTTCAGAAGAGAAAGACCTCGGAATCATTGACACAATGATGCAAGTTGACGGCTCAGGACGTAAATACCTACATCAAGTTGCAGGAGGGTCTCAAAAACCTGCATCTTTCGAAACAGTTCAAAACCGAGAACATTTCATCTATCAAGAAGGACAACCCGTATTTAAAGCTGCCGTATCTAAAATGGCTGATATATCGGTTGATATGATGAAAAAACACGATATCAAACCTGAAGAATTAAACTGGTTTGTGCCTCATCAAGCTAATATGCGTATCATTGAAGCGACTGCAAAACGAATGGGAATATCAAAAGACATTGTCATGATAAATATTCACAAATTCGGAAACACAACATCAGCAACGCTTCCATTATTACTATGGGAATGGGAAGACAAACTTAAAAAAGGGGACAAAGTAATTCTCGCAGCTTTTGGAGCCGGTTTTACTTGGGGTTCAATTTACCTTAAATGGGCGTACAACGCAAAATAGAAAAACAATTCATAAATAATAAAAAGGTTGAAAATAAAGATTTCAACCTTTTCTTATATGTACGTATATTATTGCCAAGATTTACTATTTTTGTCAATTAAGCAAAAAACTATGTACGAATATATTAAAGGGAAAATAACAGACCTGAACCCATCATTTGCAGTACTTGAAAACCAAGGAATTGGATACTTCTTAAATATTTCTGTTAATACATTCTCTGCCATAAAGAACGGACAGGAAGCCTTATTTTGGATACACCATGTTGTAAGAGAAGACGCTGAGCAACTATTCGGCTTTACAACAAAAAAAGAACGTGAACTTTTTAGATTGCTAATATCAGTTAACGGTGTTGGTGCAAACACAGCCAGAATGATGTTGTCAACAATGAGCCCCGACCAGCTTACCGATGCAATACAACAAGACGATGTTATTGCATTAAAAGGCATAAAAGGCATTGGTGCAAAAACAGCGCAACGAATTATTATTGATTTAAGAGATAAAATTAGTAAAAAAGTGCTTGACGAAGCAAATATTTTAAGTCCAAAAGGCAATACAATTCAAAACGAAGCGTTTGAAGCATTAGCTATGCTTGGA
Source organism: Bacteroidota bacterium (assembly GCA_034658655.1). GTDB lineage: Bacteria > Bacteroidota > Bacteroidia > Bacteroidales > ML635J-15 > JAQIBY01. The sequence goes on along the minus strand of JAYEFQ010000008.1, from coordinate 19,707 downwards.
TTTGGCAAAAAACAGATTGAAAATGCCCTGAAAAAAGTCACAGCTAAAAACCCGGATGTTTCTGTGGAAAAACTAGTTAAATTAGCATTAAAGCAATTGTAATTGAAAAAAACAGGGCGTGAAGAAGAACCTTAAATATCTCCTGCATTTCTTGCTTATTTTTGTGTTTGCAGGGAAAATTTCAGCATCTGAGATTCAAGAATCTGTGCTCAAATTTTCAATTCCACAAAGCCAAAATGATACAACCCCAGATAATGATACAATAGAAATTCAAGATGTTGACCTACCCTATGAGTTTGATGGAGAAAGCAATAATCCAAATGAAAACCAAGACAACTCCCCACTATACGGCTCTAACCCATCAAATATCCAAACAAAAGTAGTTTTCGACCCAAAAACCGGAAGCTATGTGTTTCGAAAAGTATTAGGAGACAGTACAGACATTGAAACACCGTATTCAATGTCAATGGAAGACTATGTCAATTACGATTTTGAAAAAGGAATGCAAGAATACTGGAGACAACGTTACAAAAACTCCAGCTTCGAAACACAATCCAGCCTAATTCCAAAACTTGAAGTAGGTGGTGAAGCTTTTGACCGAATATTCGGAAGCAACACAATTGACATTAAACCACAAGGCTCTGCTGAATTACGTTTTGGACTTAACATTTCAACCGTAAAAAACCCCAGCTTGCCCGTAAAAATGCAAAGGCAAACCATTTTTGACTTTGAAGAGAAAATACAAATGAATGTGGTGGGGCAAATTGGAGATAAAATGAGGCTCAACGTGCAATATGATACTGAAGCTGCATTTGATTTTGAAAACTCCGTGAAAATTGAATACACTGGACATGAAGATGAAATCATTCAGAAAATTGAAGCAGGAAATGTCTCCCTCCCACTTACAGGATCGCTAATACAAGGAAGCCAATCGCTTTTTGGGTTTAAAACTGAATTAAAATTTGGACGTTTAACCATGACTACTATTTTCTCCCAACAAAAAGGAGAAACTTCAACCATTACCGTGGAAGGAGGAGCACAACTTCAAGAGTATGAAATTGATGCCGATGAATATGAAGCGAATAAGCACTTTTTCCTAGCACACTATTTTAAAGAAAATTATGATCGTGCTTTAGCAAACCTACCGATAATCAATTCAGGAATTAATATTACACGTATTGAAGTTTGGGTGACAAATACAACAGGAAACTTTGAAAATGCCAGAAATATTATAGCATTCCCTGACTTGGCTGAAAGCAACTCCAATGACATCCAATCTGACTATGCAAATACATTTATGGAAATCACACAAATACCAAGTGACTCTGTAAATGACCTTTTAAATATAGAAGACATACCTGACGTTAGAGATATCAACCAAGCCAGCTCTGCCTTAACAAGTATTGGAATGCGAGGCGGCGTTGATTTTGAAAAAATCGAATCCGCCAGAATGTTGAATAACACAGAATACACATATAATTCACAACTTGGTTACATTTCACTAAACTCACGATTATCATCAGATCAAGTGCTTGCTGTGGCTTTTGAATATACCATGAACGGAAAAACATACCGAGTTGGTGAATTTGCTAACAGCGGAATTTCTGCACCAGATGCACTTATCCTTAAAACAATTAAAGGAACATCATTAACGCCTAAATTAAAAACCTGGGACTTGATGATGAAAAATATTTATGCCATTGGTGCATATCAAGTCAACAATGAAGATTTTGTGCTAGATGTTATGTATCGTAACGACAAAACCGGAACCGCAATTAATTATATCCCTGCAGGAGAAATTGATTCTAAAATTCTTCTGCGTGTAATGAATCTTGATAATCTCAACACGCAACTTGACCCCTATCCTGACGGACAATTTGACTTTATCAACAACATCACGATTATACCTCAGAATGGACGTATTATTTTCCCAGTAAGGGAACCTTTTGGCTCACATCTACGTGATGAAATCATTGGTGGTGTAATGGATAATGAAGAAATTGCCGAGCAATACGTTTTTCAAGAATTATACGACTCCACCCAAAGCACAGCCCGACAAATTGCAGAAAAAAATAAATTTTATTTAACAGGGCATTATAAATCTAGCAGCGGTTCGGAAATTAGTTTAAATGCTATCAATATTCCAGAGGGATCAATTGTTGTTTCGGCCGGAGGAATGCAATTACAAGAAAATGTTGACTATACAGTCGATTACAATCTTGGGCGAGTGAAAATTATCAATGAAGGAATTTTAGAATCAGGAACACCGATTAATATCTCATTAGAAAGCAATTCATTATTCAATATCCAAACAAAAACCTTGGTTGGTACCCATTTAAACTATGAAATCAGTAAAGACTTTAATCTTGGCGCAACCATATTGAACTTAACCGAGCGCCCATTAACACAAAAAGTAAGCTTTGGCGACGACCCAATATCAAATACCATTTGGGGTGTAAACGGGTCATACCGTAGTGAGTTGCCATGGCTAACAAAAGCAGTTGACTGGCTTCCGCTTATTGAAACCAAAGAAAAATCATCTGTTACAATTACCGGTGAATTTGCACATTTAATACCTGGCATATCAAAAGCAATTGAAGATGGCGGAAGTGCATACATAGATGATTTTGAAGGGAGCGAAACAAGCATGGATATTAAAAGCTTCCATGCTTGGAATATTGCCAGTACACCTAGTGGACAAGAAATACTCTTTCCCGGTGGAGATAAAATGAATAACCTCATATACGGCTATAACAGAGCGAAACTTGCTTGGTATGTCATTGACCCGCTTTTCCATCGCTCTAACAGTCCCGTTTCTCTTGAGCAACAATCCAGTCATTACGTTCGTGAAGTGCAAGAAAAAGAAATTTTTCCAAATAAAGATTCTGAAACCGGCACAATACCAACAACATTGGCTGTACTTAACCTCGCATATTATCCAAACTTAAAAGGCCCCTACAATTATGAAATTAACGGATTAAATACTGACGGAACACTAAGCTTTCCACAAAAACGCTGGGGTGGAATTATGCGTTCACTAAACACCAACGATTTTGAAGAGGCAAACATTGAATACATCGAGTTTTGGATGATGGACCCATTCGCAGAAGATGAAACGAACCAGGGTGGAGACTTGTATTTCAACTTGGGAAATATCTCTGAAGATATACTTAAAGACGGTAGAAAATCATTTGAAAATGGACTACCAACCCCAACCACAGACAATCCGGTTGACACAACAATTTGGGGACTCGTTCCTTTAATCCAATCACTGACAAATGCTTTCGATAATGAGCCAGAATCGCGAGAAGCACAAGATGTTGGTCTTGATGGACTTAGCGACGAACTGGAACGAAGTTTCTTTAGCACAGGTGGAATGCACTCCTATTTAGATTCCTTAGAAAATACCTTCGGATCAAATTCACCGGCCTATCTGAATGCGTTTGAAGATCCCTCGAGTGACAACTATAAATATTTCCGCGGAGATGATTTAGATGAACAAGAACTTGGGATTTCAGATCGATATATGAACTATAATGGCTTAGATGGAAACAGCCCCGTTACAGATAATGCAGCATATTCATCATCAGCAAGAACTGTTCCCGACGTGGAGGATATCAATCGAGACAATACCCTAAGTGAAAATGAAGCCTATTTCCAATACAGAATTAGTATTCGTCCCGAAGATCTAGAAGTCGGGAAAAATTTCATTACAGACAAAACAGATTATACTGCACAATTTTCAAACGACGAGCAAAGTAAAATAACATGGTATCAATTTAAAATTCCTATTAGTAGCTACGACAAAAAAGTGGGAACCATTGATGATTTTAAATCCATTCGCTTTATGCGCCTCTTCTTAACAAACTTCACCGACCCAACCATTATACGCTTTGGAACAATGGATTTGGTTCGTAGTGAATGGCGTAAATACGACAACTCATTTATTCAACCAGGTGAGTATATCCCAGATGAAATTGCACAAACACCTTTTGAGGTTACAGCAGTAAATATCGAAGAAAATGCGTATAAAGAACCGGTAAATTACGTGTTACCACCGGACATTGACCGTGTGACTGACCCAACCAACCCACAACTGCGACAACTCAACGAACAAGCAATGGTGCTTAAAGTAACCGAGCTAGTTGACGGAGATGCTCGCGCAGTGTATAAAAACATTAATATGGACATCCGTAAATACCGGAAATTAAAAATGTATGTCCATGCTGAAGAAATTACAGGATATCCTATTGATGATGATGAGCTTCGCTTATTTATCCGACTTGGCTCTGATTATCAAAACAACTATTACGAGTATGATATTCCACTAAAACTCACACCATATGGCAGTTACAACAACGACGTTTATGAGGACCGGGTAATTGTTTGGCCAATTGAAAACAATGTAGAACTTGATTTTGATTTATTACAACTTGTAAAACAAAATCGTAATGATGAAATGCGCGGAACCGGTTCAGGGGTAACACTTACAAGGCTTTACTCCCTAGCTGATGGTGACAGAAATATCAGCATAATGGGAAATCCTAATTTAAGCAATGTGAAAACCATTATGATAGGTGTTCGTAATCCAAAAAAACAAACAGCAAACGATTATGATGACGGATTACCAAAATCAACAGAAATATGGGTGAATGAATTACGACTTACCGACTTTGACCAAAAAGGTGGATGGGCTGCAAATGCAAGAATGACAACGCGATTGGCTGATTTTGGTTCAGTTACCGTTACAGGAGAAACCTCAAAACCTGGGTTTGGTGCAATCAATCAAAAAGTAAATGAGCGTCAAAAAGAGGAAATTAATTCGTACAACATTACATCAAACTTTGAGCTTGGCAAATTCTTTCCACAAAAAGCAGGAGTTCGCATCCCGATGTACGTTGGATATTCAGAATCTGTCAGCAACCCTGAGTACAACCCATTAGATCCGGACATCCCATTTAAAGTCGCATTAAATGACCCCAATAGAAGTGCTGAGGAAAAAGATTCATTGCGGTATATTGCACAAGATTACACTCAAAGAAAAAGTATCAACTTTACAAACGTAAAGGTGAACAAAATGAAAGGCAAGCCTCAAGTTTATGACCTCGCAAACTGGTCGGCTTCCTATTCTTACAACGAAACATTCCGAAGAAATGTTAACACACAATTCAATACCAACAAAGACATTTCTGGGTCATTAGCATACAACTATAACGCAACGCCAAAAAATGTACAACCGTTCAAATCTGTCAAGTTTTTTAACAATCCAGCATTCAAATTATTACAAGATTTCAACTTTTATTATCTCCCATCACAATTAAGTTTCAGAACAAATTTGGTAAGAACATATAATGAAACTCAACTAAGAAATGTCAGCAATCCCTATGTTCAAATCCCTTTAAATATTAACAAAAATTTCTTCTGGGTACGACAATACGATTTTAAATATAATTTCTCAAGAAGTTTAAAATTCGACTTTTCTGCATCAAATAATGCAAGAATTGATGAACCCCAAGGAAGAATGTGGGAAGATGACCCATTTTATCAACAAAAGCGCGACACCATTTGGGATAATCTCCGTGAATTCGGGCGTAACACTCATTACAACCATCGCTTTAATGTAAATTATAAGATTCCTATCAATAAATTCCCTTTATTAAAATGGATATCTGCTAATGCAAGATATAACGGCACATATGATTGGATTGCCAGCCCAATAATAGCAGAAGACTCTATTAATCTTGGAAATACAATCCAGAACTCAAATACAGTCTCTCTAAGTACACAATTCAATATGTTAACATTGTACAATAGTGTCAATTATTTAAAAGATGTCAATCAAAAATATAAAGGCAGAAGTCGCCGAAACAAAAAACCGAAAAAAGAAACAGTTACCTACGAAGAAGAAGATGTCCGCTTAAGAAAAGATAAACGGAAACGTATTGTCCATAAACTAAAAACTGAAGAAATAACCATTCAGGCAACTGCAGCTGACGGAAAAATCATTGAAGGTGAACTGGAAATTGTCAATGACAAAACCGTTTACTTCATACCAAGCGAAGACAGTGATAAAGCCCTCGTTAAAGTTACTGGTGTGAGAGAAGAAAAAGAAAGTATTGCTAAAATTATCTTCGATAATACACTTGCACTTGCCATGAGTACAAAAAATATTAATGTTTCATATTCTGGAACAAATGGAACACAACTTCCAGGTTTCCTACCCGAATCTGAAATTCTTGGGATGACAAATTATCAGGGCACACAAGGCCCGAATATCCCCTTCGTTTTGGGTTGGCAAGACCGCGATTTTGCGCATTGGGCATCTGATAATCAGATGCTAACTCGGGATTCAATGCTCAATCAACCTTATACAATGAGTGAAAACGAAACATGGACAATTCGTGCTTCACTTGAACCTGTACGCCGCATGCGAGTTGATTTGAATATAAATAGAACTTATACCGAAAACATTAGTGAGTACTATAACTGGACGGTTGAGAACCCAATTAGTGGAGCAGGTCGATGGACTGTGAACAGTCAAATGCGAACCGGTAACTTTTCCATGACAACGATTACTTGGGGAACAGCTTTTGAGCCCATTAGCAAAGATGGAAATTACGAATCAGATGCTTTTAATACATTTAATGACGCACGATTAACCATTGCAACCCGATTGGCACAACAACATCCCAATTACCATCCATCAAATGTGGATGAAGATGGATTCCCTGTCGGATATGGAAAATTATCACAAAGCGTAATGATTCCGGCTTTCCTTGCTGCATATTCAGGACGTGACGCGAAACAAATTAGCCTAGATCCATTCCCATCACTAGCGAATGTTTTACCTAACTGGCGACTTACTTACGATGGATTGGCACAAATCCCATTCTTGAAACAATATCTTAGAACTGCAAATATTACACATGTTTATCGCTCTACATACAATGTCGGAGGCTTCACTAGCAGACTGGCTGATATGTGGAATCCACAAGATGGATTTAATTACATTACAGATCCGAATGGAAACTTCTATTCAGAACTTGAAATTGGTTCTATATCCATCACAGAGCAATTTTCACCTTTCATAGGAATTGACTTAAACTGGACAAACTCGCTTATTACAAAAATTGAATTTAAAAAATCCAGAAACCTTAACATGAGCTTTGCCAATAATCAATTAACCGAAATGCGTACCAATGAATATGTCATTGGTGGTGGTTACCGCATACAAGATGTTGAAATACAAATCGGTGGAAAAGGCGGACGTAAACGCACATTCAAATCAGACCTCAATCTACGCCTAGATTTATCCATCAGAAATAATTTAACCATCATACGTAAACTTGAAGAAGGCGTAAACCAGCCCACAGCCGGAAACAGTATGATTACCATTAAAACCAGTGCCGATTACGTACTCAGTGACCGGTTTAACTTACGGATTTTCTATGACCACATCATTACAAATCCAGAAGTATCATCCTCATTCCCAACAAGAAATATCGACTTTGGTGTAAGTATCCGATTTATGCTCGCATCATAGGTTATGAGATAAGCATAATTCCTCTTTATTTCTTATCAGATTTTCTGTATATTTGCAATAAGTAAAAAGCCATGAAAAAACTGTATAATATAGATATCTCTGTTATTCTTCCTGTTTTCAATGAGGCCGAAAACCTTGAAAACTGTCAAAAAACCCTTGAAAAACCGCTTAAGAGCATTTGTTCCTCATATGAAATTATGTATGTCAATGACGGCAGTACAGATGATTCTCTAGATATAATAAAACAATTTGCAAAAAATAATCTTTCCGTAAAATATATTGATTTAAGTAGAAATTTTGGACAACAAGCGGCAATAAGTGCTGGATTAGAACATTGTAAGGGAAATAGAATCGTTATAATGGATGCTGACTTACAAGATCCACCCGAACTAATTGCCGAAATGAATCGGAAAATAGATGAAGGCTTTGATGTGGTTTACGGAAAACGAAAATCAAGAAAAGGAGAATCCTTTTTGAAAAAATTTACTGCCCGATTATTTTATCGCCTACTTGCCAAAATGACAAATGTTAAAATCCCTATGGATACTGGGGATTTTAGAATGATTAGCCGAAAAGTTGCAGATATTCTAAAAAAAATGCCGGAGCGCGACCGCTTCATCAGAGGACAAGTGGCTTGGCTTGGATTTAAACAAACCCATGTTACTTACAAACGCCAAGGTCGCAAAAAAGGACGATCTGCATGGTCATACAAACGAATGATTCGTTTTGCAATTGATGGAATTACCTCTTTTTCTGACTTCCCACTCCGATTTGCAACATTTCTTGGAATTATTATCAGTTTTGTAAGTTTTATTTTAATTCTATGGGCACTCTACCAACGTTTTATCGCACACTCATACGTACAAGGTTGGACGTCACTCATTTTAAGCGTACTTTTTCTCGGCGGAGTGCAACTTTTATCCATAGGAATTATCGGCGAATACATTAGTAGAATCGGTGCAAACGTAAGACGACGCCCAAGATATGTCATTAATGAAAAAAATACAGAAACTGAGAACGAAACCTTGGATGAAAAGCCATCGGATGAATAAAATCACACAGTGGGTCAGTATAGGTTTTATGATAATATTACTCTCAATACTAATCATCCTTTATTTCAAAGCCAATTAAGCAAAAACCTGCATTTTTCATGATTTTTGTATCAAAAAGCAAAAGGCATTCGTACAAATCAGATAAAATTTGTTCTTTTGTTATGAAATGCAACCAATCATCATTAATTATTATCTATAAATTAGTCCTGAATGCACGAAATTAATGACATAATAAAAGGATGTCAGAAGATGGACAGAAAGACCCAAAAGGTCTTATATGATCGCTACTCGCCGATATTATTTGGTATGGCAATGCGATATGCATGCTGCGCATCAGAGGCTGAGGATATGTTACAGGAAGCGTTCATTAATATATTTAAACACATTAAACAATTTGAGGGGCATGGGTCCTTTGAAGGTTGGATGAAACGGATTTTAATTAATGCCGCCATCGGCTACATCCGTAAACACAAAAAACATATTAATGATAGTTTTGACGAAATACAGGAAATTAAAATAAAAGATACAAATTTTGAAACACGCGATTTCACAAAAGAAGAACTCATGTCAACCATCAATGAACTGCCGGAGGGTTTTCGTTTGGTATTTAACCTCTATGCCATTGAAGGATACAAGCATCGTGAAATCGCAGAAATGCTCGACATTCAAATCGGAACATCAAAATCACAGTATTCTCGAGCACGCAAAATTTTAATGAATAAATTGCAAGAATTAAGTAAAATGCCAGAAGACAGGGTATCATGAAAGATAGAAACCACATAGATAATCTGTTCAAAGATGAATTGTCAAATCATCAGATTTCGCCCCCAAAATCAAATTGGAAAGGGATGCAATCTGCACTAAACAATATGCGTCTTGAACATATTGCTAAAGTAAAGCTTGCAAATCAGGCAATTACTCCAGCTAAAACTGTGTGGCAAAAAATTGCAACAAAACTCTGGTGGGAACAATTCATTCATTTTTCAGCATTAAAATTCAACATCTACTATGCTGCCATTGGTGTGGTTGGAATCACCGGCGGTATTATTATCCCAAATCAAATAAATACCGAAATTTATCAACCCGAAAAGCAATTCCTTATTGAAAACCTACAAACACTTGAGGATTTCCATCAAGCGGATTTAATTGAAATGAAATCGCTGAACCCAACCCAAGTTGCAAATCAAAACAATCTAATCGATATTAATATCACACAAAAACATACCGATAAGACCGTTGTGCAAAATAAAGATACAGACACAAAACTGACAGCACAACTAACAATGCACACAAAAGAAAATCCAGAAGGTAAAAACAAACAAAATAAAACGGCATTAAAAACACAGTTTGAAGGAAACCTACTAAACCAAAAAACGGTGGATAAAACAGAGGCAATTATCGCAAAAGAGAGCATAAAAGGAATGCCTTTAATTTTAAACCAACTTGTCCCAATTTTCATTTCAGGGCAACCGCTTATAATAGAAAATTACGCAGAACGATCTGACACATTAGGATATGACCACCTAGGAAAGCCCATTGTGAAAGACCTAAGCTTTTTTGAACAGGGTTACTCATTCGGTGCAATTTTCGTCAAACAAGATTTTGAGTTTTTGAATGCAGAAATGCAAAATACAAATATTAACAAACAGAATTATAGTCAGTTTTCTTATCGTTTTGGCATTCGATTTAATTATGTTAAAAATAATTATATGCTGCAAACCGGTTTGTATCTAGCAAACCTCAACAACCAATTTAAACACACAAGCACTCATTTAATTATTCACGATGACACACCAAAACACCCCTACTTGGAGTATTCGTGGCCATATGAGTCAGATACAGTAATCGAATACCGTACACACGAATATAATAACTCTTATTCCTATATCGAATTACCAGTGCTGGCAGGAGTGCATTTAGAAAATGAAAATTTCGCTGTAAATTTAAAAACCGGACCAATTTTCAATCTCATTACAGGGGTAAATTCAAAGCTTTTGTTGGAATCTGATCAAATTATTAGCACAGTACATAAAAGTGATTTCATCCGTCCTGGAATCCGCTGGGAATTTAGCGCCGATTTGATTTATCGTTTCAATAACCAAATCAGTGTTTTTGTTGAACCAAGCTATGTTCATGATTTGACAAATATGCTCAATAATAACTACGAAGTAAAAAGCCGCTTTAAAGGCTACTCAGGAAGTCTGGGGATTTATTATCGGTTCTAATTTTTCAAACACCACACACTCTTAGGCTTTGTGGTAAAACCTACTGCAAATTTCTAAACATTTTTTTCAGACATTTCTCCCGCATTATTCATAATATACAACACATGCTCTCGAAAAGCAGTAAAATGAATGACACCTGTAATGTGTCCCCTTTTTATAACCTCAAGCGGATGTCCAATATAACTATGCTTTTGCACATCATACTCAACATACTTATCATACAGTGCTAGCAAAGGATACACATTCTTATCCAGCACAGCATTAAACGATTCACTAAAATTTAACAGAGTCCTCACATTTTCGCTTGTGCTATTATCTTTTAAGGCAGTTAATTTTCTATAACGACTGATTGTAAACATATCTCCAAGCCTTGTACCAGAAAGCATGGGAATGTAAACATCAGCAGTATTATATTTTGCTCGATGATAATTCGTAACAAAACCGCCAAGACTTAATCCACTAACTATCAATCGCTCTGAGTTATGTTTTCGAATTTCCTGAATTAGTGCTTCAATTAATCTGGTGGATACAGTAAACATAGACACAAAATGCTCAAGTTTTTCTAACTTTTTTTGATATGCCTGATATGACAAATCATGAAATGTCGCACGAATCACAATCAAGTTACATTCAAATTGCGTATTATGGGTAACAAATATGTGATAAAAAGAACTCTTTGATGGCTTATCATAATCAAACGGACTCTCATTATTTCCATGATGGTAAATAATAGTAGGAAATTCTGAACCAAGCCATTTTTCAACCCGAAAATCGGCATAGTATTTCCCTGATTTCATATTAATTTCAACTCGGTGTGTACCCTCTCCGTTTATTTCAGGGATTTCAAGTTTAGCTGAATCTAACAATATAGATGGTGCTATGCTATCAGCACTATTACAAAACATTTTACCATTTGGCCGAATCAAAGCCTTAATCTCAATTGATAAAACATCAAGAAAAGTGTGTCTATTCATTATCTAAAATTATTATTTCCAAAGGCAAAAGATAAACAAATTTCCCGAGTATGAAAATTGTATTCCGAAGTCCGTTCGAACTATTTTCTTTAGATTCATGATAAAAATTCGCGATTCTCCACGACTTCTGTTCCCGACTGCTGAAAAACCGTAGCCATTCGCTTTTTTTAAAACTTGTAAGTAATTGCAAATGTGTGTGGCTTTTGGGCTGGCTTACACAAATATTTTATTCATTTACCATTTTATAAGATACAGTCAAATTATTTTGATGTGAGTTTAATTTTGTAAGCTCATAATCAACAATTAACTCATTGTATTCGCTGTAATTTTCACATTTTACTTCACTATATTCAAGTAATACGTTTTTTATTTTTTTTGGAAGCATCATACCAAAGCCTTTAAGTGCTTTTCGCATCTCTTTCTCCCCATTATTTTTCTTTATCACTCCTAAATTCCATGCCATAACTCCAAGCCCAACAATGTTTTGTTCTTCTTTAAAAGTACTTGCTTCTTCCATTAATGGTTGTATCATTTCAGACACAACATCAGAAATTTTTCTCCCATCTAGGTTGTTTTTGTACTTAAATTTCACATCCGTATTTAACTCTTTATCTAATCTTTTTTTTTTGAGGATAATCCATTAACATCATTATTTAACTCAGAAACCTTCTCATTCTCTCTATCCTTCTTTCTTTGCCGTAGCATTTTATTACGTTTTCTGTTTTTTGCTTTCCCCATTATCGTTTTCTTTTTAAATATTCATTTTTTTCTCTGCAACTTTCACTGCTTCTGTTACATAATCTTTGTTGCCAATTTTATATATTATTTTATTGGGTTATTTAATACTCATCATCCAAAATTTCTTCAATAATTTGTTTCAATTCGTATAAATCAGTAGTTATAATATTCCACACTGCATCTAATTTAATATTAAAATATTCATGTGATATTAAATTTCTAAATGCCCTAACTTTATACCATGGATATTCATATTTATCTAATAAAACTGCTTCTATATGAACTACAGCTTCTCCAATTACGCTAAACTGAAACAAAACAGCACTAGAAAGAAAATTATCATTTAAAAAATCATTTTCACTGACTTTAAGTGTAAATATTTCAATTTCATTAATTGCTTTTTGTATGTGAATCAATCTTTCGTAGTTGTCTTTTCTATAATCTTTCATAAATAAGTTTTAAATCCGGTTTAACATTTTTTAGAATGTGTGGTTTAAAAGAGCTAATAAAACCTACATCAATTTTTCTATTTACTTCTTTTTCCAATTGATATTGTATTTCAGCAAGATCAAAATAACTAAAACCTTCATCTGTTTTTATCGCAATATCAATATCACTTTTCGGCATATCATCTTCTCGAGAAAAAGAACCGTATATCCATGCACTACTAACTTTTGAAAATTGGGTTAATTTATTTTTAATTTGTTTTATGATTTTATTTCTATCCAATGCCTTAAATACTTTATATTCAATTTTCTGCTCTGCAACTTTCAATGCTTCTTTTGCATATTCTTCATTACCTATCTCATATATTATTTGGTCGCTAAAAAAAGTAATTAGCATCTCCTTTTCATTGTAATTAAAAAAGTCAGACAGTTTTATCACTTGTTCTTTGCTCAGCTTTCTTTGTCCTCGTTCAATTTTACTTAGCACTGCTTGGTCTATGTCCAAAAAAGCGGCAACCTTTCTTAAAGGGTATCCTTCTTTTCCTCTTAACATCCGTATTAATTCTCCAATATTCTGCATTTTAAATCTATCGTTTTGACAAAAATAGTCAAAGTTTTATTTTCCAAACAATATTTCAGTCTCTTATTTTCAACTACTTATTAACATTGTCGCAAGAGGTGGGAAGAATAGCTTCCAGAAACAAAATCAAGACAGGCTTTTTGGTTTTTCACCGTTAGATTTTCGTAACACTGTTGTTTTTGAGCTCTTGTGTCCCAATAAAGCTTGTATATTTGGAAAAACCTTAATCAAATAATTTTAATCATTCTTTTGATTGGAATTAATGATTGAGTATTTTTATGGATATGAAATTTCAAAACTACCGATATGCTACGCCTATCGGTGTTGAATTTACGTCGGCATTATACTTGCAATTTTGATTAATAAATGATATCACTTACATTTTGTGGTTTCCACAAGCGTATTTTTAGCTAAAATAATAATCAGTTGCCGATATAAACCCCTTTTCCTGTCTTTCGCACTTACAAAAATACTATAAATGAAACTTCAATTTGATAATTCCACACCACCCCATTCTACAATGGTAAACCCTTCTCGTTCACTAGGGATGAGCTTTTGTTGCCGGAAACCCTCAGGAGTTTCATGCACAGGTTTAAACAAGCAAATCAATCGAATAAAGCTATCTGGCTTTTTTGAAAACTCATACTCTGCAATTCGTTTGCAATCCTGATTCTGCATAAAATATATCAGGTATTTTTCTGCTGTTAACACAGGAAACCAGTATGTAATGAAATCATTTTGCTCGCGGGCATTAAAGCCAATTTGCTGCAATTTCTCACGAAAAAACTTAGGCAATTCTTCTTTATCAACCACAAAACCGGTTTTTAAACTATCTGTATCAAGATCATAGTCTCCTTCCCAAAACAAGTAATCGTAGGTGTAACCTTCCAGCAAATCAACTATGCCATTTTTAGGAGTAATCAAAACTTCCCAGCCCTTATCAGGATATGGTGGCCATGTTGCGGTCAATTCCCCATCAAAGTGCAATTTCACATTGATACGAATGCTATCGGCTGCATAAAAATACAACACTGGTTTGCGAACCGCCATTCGTTTTGTTTTTCCAATTCCCAATCCAACACCCCCTCCCACATACCAGGAATTCAGGTAAGAAAGCCGTGCAAACTTTAAAAATGCATGACCAGATACTCCGAACTTATCGCCGACCAGAGTATTTGTTTTAAATTCAAGAGATACGCCTGAATTCCAGGTGTTTTCAACGGGCATATAATCAAAGTAAGGGGAAATAAAAAGACCAGGATGTTCTATCCACCTTCCGGTAAAAATAAATGTCAGAGGAACCCTTAAGCCAATTCCGCCATAAAACAAATAATTATCAATGTCTTTATTGGCCGTAAACAAGCCTGTCTGAAATTTCAAAAACTTAAGACGCCTATTGTAATTCCACCAGGACAGGTTAATATCATGAGAAGGCTGTGCATGAACGGATATAAAAAATAACGGATTGTAATTCACAATCAAAGATGGGTTTGCGTACTTTTCTCCTTGTGATAATCTGTAAATATCACGAGTTTGTGCCTCACCTACCTTGAAAATTAGCAGGCAAATCAAAGTAAGCAATATCAGTAAGAATAAATTGATTTTATGCATAATTTTATGCCTTTATCAAATATGGCGCAAATAAACAAGAAAAACAAATATAGCTAAAGCTTGATTCTTATATCAAACCGCTATCAAAATGATGATTAGGAAAATTAGTTGTTTTTGTTTTTCATATTTTTCAACTAACTTATATTATCATAATATCATCTTCCTTGAATTTTGCCATATCATCCACTTCTTTGATGTATTTATCGTGGAGGTTTTGAACATTATCCTGATAATCTTTAACATTATCTTCGGAAAGTCCTTCTTTTTGCATTTTTTTCAGCTCGTCATTGGCTGAACGTCTTTGTCCGCGAATGCTAACTTTTGCATTTTCAGCAACTTCTTTTGCCCGTTTTACTAGCTCACGACGACGCTCTTCGGTTAATGGAGGAATAGAAATTCGAATGATTTCCCCATTATTTGCAGGAGTAAACCCAAGGTTAGCAACCATAATTGCTTTCTCAATGGCAGCAATTAAGGATTTATCCCATGGCTGTATCATAATGGTTTTTGCATCTGGAGCTGAAACATTAGACGCCTGTGACAGCGGTGTCATGGTTCCATAGTAGTCAATCTTAATATCATCAAGTATCCTTACATCCGATTTACCAGCACGAATTTGAACATACTCTTTTTCAAGATGTTTGATCCCATCTATCATTCCTTCTTTTGTTGTCTCAAGAACTAACTTGGCTTCGTCTTCCATAGTTTCTAAAATTTTATCCTGCTAATTTATATTATTCTTAATTAATGTCCCAACATTTTCATCAGAAATTACTGCTTTTAAGTTTCCAGGTGTATTCATATCAAACACAACGACTGGTAGGTTGTTTTCCTGACAGAGCGTAAAAGCAGTCATATCCATAATTTTCAACTGTTTTTCATATGCATCAGCAAAACTAATTTTCTCATACTTTATTGCATTTGGATCTTTTTCAGGGTCACTACTATACACTCCATCAACACGTGTCCCTTTTAAAAAGACATCGCATTGAGTTTCAAGTGCGCGTAGGGCAGACGCTGTATCGGTTGAAAAATAAGGATTCCCCGTACCGCCTGACAGAATCACAACAAAACCGCTTTGCATAGCACGGATTGCTGATTTTGCATGAAACCGCTCGCCAACCGCATTCATTTCTGTAGCAGTAAATAAACGCGATTTAACACCTGCTATTTCTAAACCTGAGCGGAGTGCAAGAGAATTAATCGTTGTCGCCAACATGCCCATTTGATCACCGGTTGTACGATCAAAACCATCGCTAACACCGGATAGTCCTCGAAAAATATTTCCGCCACCAATTACAATTCCAATTTGTACACCGGTTTCTTGCAATGCTGCAATTTCAGCAACATACTGAGATAAACGTTCACTGCAAATTCCGGATTGTTGATCTCCCATGAGTGATTCTCCGGACAATTTCAATAATACACGTTGATATTTCATGTAAATAAATTTTGAAATAAAGATAAAAAAAAAGAACCCGTTTTCGAGCTCTCTTTCTAAATATTTTTTTTCTGAGAATATTACTCAGTTAATGACAAACGTTTAAATTCAACGACAGTAAGATCTTTATCTTGCTGTTGCAAATATTGTTTGATAGTCACTTTATTATCACGCACAAATGGTTGATTTAACAAAGTGTTTTCTTTCATAAATTTACCAAGTTTACCGGTAGCAATTTTATCAATAATTGCTTCTGGTTTGCCTTCGTTCACGGCTTGTTGACGTCCGATTTCAAATTCTTTATCTTTCACTTCTTGTGAAACACGGCTTTCGTCAACAGCAATTGGGTTCATAGCAGCCACTTGCATAGCAACGTTGCGAACAACCTCAGAATCAGCAGTTTGATTTGTTGCTACAATTGTACCGATTTTATTTCCCATATGGATATAAGCATCAACATAAGGAGCTTCAAGTTTTTCGTAAAAACTCAAATCCACTTTTTCACCGGTTACACCAGATTGTCTAACAATCATTTCTTCGAGCGTTCCACCTTCAACTTCAACTGCTTTCAAAGCATCAATGTTTTCAGGTTTCTTATCGATTGCAATATCTGTAATTTTATGAGCAAAATTAACGAAATCATCATTTTTAGCAACGAAATCAGTTTCGCAATTCAAGCATACTACAACACCAAATTTATGATCTTCGGTAGTTTTTGCAATTACAGCGCCTTCGGTCGCTTCACGATCTGAACGTTTATTAGCAATTGCTTGTCCGCGTTCGCGAATTATTTCCTGAGCTTTTTCAAAATCACCGTCAGCTTCAACGAGGGCTTTTTTACAATCCATCATTCCGGCTCCGGTTATTTTACGCAGTTTACTTACTTCTGCGGCAGTTATTTTAGCCATTATATAATATTTTTAAGGTATTAATATTTTATGATTCTTTCGCTTTGCTTTTAGCAGTTTCTTCTTGTTCAGGATTTTCTTTTGCGGCAGACTTTTTTGTCTGTGCTTTTTTCTCCTGTTTTTCAGCCATTTCTTTATCAGCTTTGCGTTCTTCCATTCCTTCATTAATTGCTTCGCACATATTGCTTACAATCAAATCGATTGATTTAACTGCATCATCATTTGCAGGAACTGGGAAATCAACACCGATTGGGTTTGAATTCGTATCAACCATAGCAAATACAGGGATATTGAGTTTTTGTGCTTCACGCACAGCAATATGTTCTTTAGATACATCAACAACAAAAATAGCAGCTGGGAGTCTGTTCAAATCAGCAATACTACCCAATGTTTTTTCAAGTTTTGCACGTTGACGTTCAATTTGCAAACGTTCACGTTTTGACAAATTAGCAAGTGTTCCGTCTGTCAACATTTTATCAATGGAGTTCATACGTTTTACAGCACGGCGAATTGTAGGAAAGTTTGTCAACATTCCACCTGCCCAACGCTCGGTAATATAAGGCATACCGATTTCTTTTACACGCTCCGCAACAATGTCTTTCGCTTGTTTTTTTGTGGCAACGAAGAGAATTTTCCGACCTGATTTTGCAATTTGTTTGATGGCATTTGCAGCTTCATCAACTTTGACAACTGTTTTGTGCAGGTCAAGAATGTGGATACCGTTGCGCTCCATAAAAATATAAGGAGCCATGTTGGGATTCCATTTACGTTTCAGGTGTCCAAAATGAACACCAGCTTCTAATAATTCATTGAAATTTGTTCTTGGCATAATTTTAAAATTTTGTTTACATTCTGTTTTCTCAACCACCGGGTAGCCTCTTTGGAGTCCCAGCAATTTAGATACTAAACAACGCTATTTGCTAAGCAGCAATATTAACGTTTACTAAATTGAAATTTCTTACGAGCCTTTTTCTGTCCGGGTTTTTTACGCTCAATAACTCGTGGGTCACGTGTTAAGAGTCCGTAGGGCTTAAGCAGCGCACGATTCTCTTCATCTAATTTAACCAAAGCTCTGGCAATACCAAGTGCCAAAGCATCAGCTTGCCCACTTATACCACCACCATCTATTATGGTTTTGATGTCAAATTTACCCATGTTCTCAGTTACTTCAAGACTTTTATTAACCACTTTTTGAAGTTGTGGCACCGTGAAGTATTCTTCAAACTTACGATTATTAATAGTAATATTACCTTTTCCCTCACTCAGATATACTCTGGCGACAGCGGCTTTTCTACGTCCTACTGTGATAATTGTATCCATAAGTTTTACTTAATAGTATTTAAATCAAGATTTTTTGGTTTTTGTGCACTCTGATCATGTTCTGAGCCAACATAAACATAAAGATTATTAAAAATCTTTTTGCTTAAACGGTTATTTGGCAACATTCCTTTTACAGCCATTTCCACAACTTTATGTGGTTGCTTTCTAAGCAACTCTTCAGGAGAAGTTGTACGCTGTCCTCCAGGATATCCAGTATGACGGATATAAACTTTGTCGGTCATTTTCTTACCTGTCAAACGAATCTTCTCAGCATTGATAACAATTACGTTATCGCCACAATCTACATGCGGGGTAAAGCCTGGTTTATGTTTACCACGAAGGACAATTGCAATTTTTGATGCAAGTCGCCCAAGCACTTGATCTGTAGCATCAACAACAAACCATTCTTTTTGAACGGATTCACTGTTTTCTGACTTTGTTTTGTAACTTAAAGTATCCACAATGTTCTCTTTTTCATTAATATTCAACTATTTACAAGTACCGTTGACCAAACGGACTGCAAAAGTACAATGAATTATTGATATCAACAAACCTTATGAACAAATAATTTGTTAATAACTCATAAAAATTCAGATGTTTAAGGAGATTATTGGTTCTATGCCTGATTTTGCAAATTAAAACGAACACGTTTAATTTTATATGTTTTTAGCTTATCAATAATCAACGGCTTTTTCAAATCAAAAAAAAGTGCTCATAGGAAACAGGCATATTTTTTCAATAGTAGTGTTGGGATGCATAAAAAGTTATACCACACATCAACAAAACCCGTTGCATTTTAACAATTTTTATTGCTTGTATCTATA
Source organism: Bacteroidota bacterium (assembly GCA_034658655.1). Taxonomy (GTDB): domain Bacteria; phylum Bacteroidota; class Bacteroidia; order Bacteroidales; family ML635J-15; genus JAQIBY01. Next base: position 45 of record JAYEFQ010000008.1, on the reverse strand, counting down.
TGGGAGGGGGAGGGCAGTTCGTATGAGTTTGTAAAAACTTCATGA
>JAYEFQ010000007.1:0-6962 GCA_034658655.1 Bacteroidota bacterium | reverse complement strand
TTGGGATGTCTTCTGTAAACCAAGGCTCAATCCGGTTGTTATGACTCCCTTTAAAATGGTTGAAATAGCCTGCCTTATCAAATTGCATGAGAAAATGCATTATTGACATATTTGTTGGGCTTGATTGCATTTTGAATGTTTCAATTGAATTTTCTAACTCGCTGTAATCTGCAATTTGACCTTCTTTATTTAGAAAATATGTGTTGAAATCTGCATCTAACAACATCCATTTATCTCTATAAAAAACTTCTGAAATTACATGCTCTTTTAATTGGATACATCTCGTTTTGTATCCCTGCCATTCCCAAATTTGTGCTAATGCTGAATTTCTATGAGAGCATAAAGCACCGCCCCACGAGTTAAACAAGTAGAGTGGTTGGTAAGTAAATTCTTTTTCAAGATATATTTGATTATAGTGGAATGAGTTTTCCATGACAAATGCCCAGGCTTTGGCTGCATCCATGGGTAATCCTGGTAAGCTGTCAGTTTCAATATCTTTAACAGCTGAAAGAATTTCTTCCTGTGTGTACCAAAATTTATTATTGATGTAAAGCCGTATGTTTATCATGCTGTCAGAGGGGTTTTTTATAATGATTTGATTAACAAGTGTATCAAATTCAACCTCCTGAGCATAAGGGAATGTTATTTTTTCAGTCTCTGACTTGTGAATACAAGATAAGCTTATTGCCAAAAATAAAATTACAATTCCTGCAATTTGAATCAAGTTTTGTGTTTTTTTCTTTAAATCCATGTCTTATACCATGTTTCAAATACAACAAATTTCCAAAGTTTCCAATACTCATGCTGAGAAAGATATCGTTTTAGTTCCGATTTTTCAATAATGCCATCCTTACAGCTTGTTGCATTTTCAATTTGCGATTTGTACCAAGATGCATTTTGATAATACTTGTCTGGGCCGACAAATCCTTGTTTGTTGCGTTGTAGAATCTCCGGTGGCATTTGTTTTTTAACGATTTCGTGCAATTGAAATTTCTTGTAGCCTTTTTTATACAATTTTTTTTCCGGTAATGATAGCATGAAATCTACAAGATTATTTTCCAAAAATGGGACTCTGACTTCCAAACTATTTGCCATGCTGGCACGATCAATTTTAGTTAAAACCAATTCGCCCATAAAGCAGCGCATGTCCATTTTTCGATAGCGATTTAATCCTCGTTCATGGCTTGCTTCCTGTCGATAAAACCAATCACTATCCTTGGGAATTTCACTTGCAAATTCATCCGTAAATAATGCTTGCAATTCTACATTTCTTAAATGTCCCATTGCCATTGCTTGACTGTATGCCTCCACAGAAAATGGGGCAGGAGTGTTTCTCCTTTTGATTGATTTTAATATCCTGTTAAAGGGAGTATTATTTTGCAAGTTTTCGTAATGCCAAGTATATCCTGCAAAAAGCTCATCGGCGCCTTCGCCTGATAAAACAGCTTTATTGTGTTGAACTGCCAATTTACTGACAAGGTAGGTTGGAATGATAGAAATATCCGCAATGGGTTCATCATAATGTTGCAGAAGATGCGGAAGTAAATCTAAATCAGCACTTTTGGCTTTATGCGAAAAATGTGGCATGTTGAAATGCTCTGCCACCAATTTTGCATATTGATCTTCAGAATTTTGCCAGTTTTCAAATCCGATACTAAATGTGTTGGCAGTATAATTGTTTTCATGAAGCATTTGTACAATGGCACTAGAATCGTATCCTCCACTGAGAAATGAGCCAATTGGAACATCGCTTTGCGTGTGCATTTTAACGGATTGTTTCAGTAGCGAGTGAAGTTGTTCGGTAATGTCATTTTGACCTAGCTGTGATGTTTCAATTGTTTTGTGATAATATTGCCCTGATTTTGTTTTGCTCGCTTTGTCGATGAGTAAAAAACTGCCGGGTTCCAGTTTATGGATGTCTTGATAAATGGTATATGGCGATGGAATATAACGATAGCTGAAAAAATCAGCGATGGATGCTTTTCGGATGGCTTTTAATTCTGGGAAATAGCTGATAATCGCTTTAATTTCAGATGCAAAAGCGACTTGATCCTCTGAGTGATGATAATATAAGGGTTTAATTCCGAAGCGATCTCTCGCCAACAGTAATTCCTGTGATTGATTGTCCCACAAGGCAAATGCAAACATGCCGTTGAGTTTTTCCAACATACCAAGTTTCCATTCTTTCCATGCATGGATAATTACTTCTGAGTCGGATGTGCTTTGAAAATGATGTCCGGCTTGCGCTAATTCTTCTTTTAGTTCGGGATAGTTGTAAATTTCTCCGTTTACCGTGATGATAATTTGTTCATCGCTTGATTTCATGGGTTGAGCACCTGTTTCACTTAAATCCATAAATGCTAAACGACGATGGCCGAAAGCAATTTGTTGGTTCTTATGTATCCATGTTCCTGCTCCATCCGGACCACGATGTGTTAGGGTGTCGCGCATGGCATCAAAGCGAATTGGGTCAATTGCTGTTGATTTGCTTAAAATGCCATTAATTCCACACATCGTTATTTTAATTTTTGTTTAAATGTTTTAATTTCTTCGCGTAGAGCCCGTTTTTGAAATGTTTTATACCCCTTTACAAACTTAGTGAGCTGCTGTTTTCCAATGTCTTCATGATCTGATGCATGAATTATGTTGCGATATTCAGATGCAATGCTTTTGAATATGTGGAATTTGAAAGCTTGATAGTAATTGTCCTGCAAGTATCTTTCTAAGATGTTGATATGATGTAGTTTAAATTCAATAATACTGTTTTTTTTCGAATGTCCTTGAGGATGATCTCTATAAACGGACCAGCGTTCATTAAAATAATAAAACTTTGAATGTTTAATGCTTTCTAAATGAAGAACCCACGCCAGAGAGTGCGGGAGTTCAAGAAATTTCGGGAAGATAGGTAGCGACTCATTACGTAATACCAATGATGCGGTCGGAAGAATCATACGTTGCAAGATGTCTTCAGGAAATATGTCTGTTTTGTACAGATTAAATTGCGAATAAAATTTGTGAATACTTTGGCTGCGATGGACATTGTTTTCGTCAAATTCACTTTCGTGGATGATTTCTGCATCATGAAAACATCCGTTATACTCAGGGTGTTGATCTAAAAAATCTATTTGGGTTTTAATTTTATCTTGATATGTCCAATAATCATCGCCATCTAACCATGTGAAGTAATCTGTATCTATTTCTTGATGCAATAAACTCGCAGTTTTAATGATGCCTAGGTTTTTAGAGTTTCTGATTAGTTTAAAATTGTATTTAGCTTGTAATTTTTTTAAAATTTCTAGATTTTCATCTGTAGAGGCATCATCAATAACAATGACTTGAAACTGATCTGAATTTTTTTGCATGAATACAGATTCGATGCATTTTTTTATCATGTTTTGATGATTGTGCGTAATGATTCCAACATTTATGCGATGTTCAGGCATATGCAAACAGGGGTTTATTTGCTGTTGAGTGCTGATTGCTTATCCATTCGGGTAAAATTGAAACATAATTCAGGGACCCTTCAGTTGATAAACTCACTTCAATTTGCTTTTTCCCATCCTTCGTAATAATGAATGGAATGTTGTTTTTACTTTTTGTGAAAACAATGTCTTGATTAACTAGATGTTTCACTTTTTTGGTAATATGCTCAGATCGATCTTCTTTTCGATTTATTGCAATATGAAAACTTTTTATGAAATTTAATATTTTCTTGTTATTGCTTGCAACACAGCGTACAAATTCGTCATCTTCAGTGCATTTCGCGAAAAATTGTTTCTTTTGGTAATTAATCTTAGCATAGAAAACACTATTTTCTTGAACGATTGTGCATTTATATTTTGCAGGGCTGAATGCTTTGTTGTGCCCTGTCTTCATAAGACATTTGTATGCACTTTCTTTTATCGCCCAAAGGCATTCAAGTGGGTTTGAGTCGGGATACGATGCTGCAAAATCTAATTCTTCAACGGTGAAGAATTTTTCAATTCCTTTACGTGTAAAACTACGTTTGTTTTGTGCGTCAGATAGTTTTACGATATCGTTTCCAATAACAATCATTCTACTTGTTTTTATTTTCTATTATTTTGATTAAGTCATTAATCGTAATTAAATTTTCGAGGCTGTCGTCATCAATTTCAATGTCGAATGTTTCTTCAACATCTAGCACAATATCAACAATTCTAGCAGAATTAATTTTAATGTCTTCAATGAGTTTCATTTCCGGTTTAATATTCGCTAGTGTTTTCTTCTCAAAACTATATTTTTTAAGAATTTCTGTAATTGTGTTTAGTATGTCTTGTTTCATCTTTGAATTTTTTTGTAAGATACAAAAAAAAAGTATTTCAGATGAAAAAATATCTGGAAATTTGATTTTTTTCTTTTGCGCAATTTTTACCTGTATTTTATTCATGCGATTAGTTTTTGTAAATACAAGGTGTTAGGTTTTGTGTTTATTGATTAAATGATTATATTTGATGGGAAATAACAACATAAAGAAATTTTAAAGGGATTAATGATGGAAAAAGACAACATGAATATTATACAGCTATCTGATAAGGCAATACGTGAGAAGGTTGGGGGTTTTATTAAGCACAAGCGTTTGCAGCAAAATATTACGCAGGCTCAACTCGCGGAAAGCACAAATCTGAATCGTACCACCATTGTAAAAATTGAAAAGGGGGAATCAATTACTTTAGCTAGTTTAATTCCGATTTTACGAGCTTTAGATTCTCTCTATGTTTTCGAGTCTTTTGAGGTTTATGATGAAATTAGTCCTTTGGAGTATTCAAAACTCAGGAAAAATCGAAAGCTTCGTGCGGGACAGAATAAAAGTAAGTTGTCTAATAAATCTGAATTGGGATGGTAGATGTTGCTGACGTGAAAGTTTGGGGTGATTTGCTTGGTGCGGTTCGTTGGGACGATAGGCAGCAACTTGCATTTTTTCAGTATGCTCCAAATGTTTTAAAACGGAATTGGGACTTGTCTCCGATAAAAATGCCTTTGTCTCAAGGTTCTCGGATTTTTAGTTTTCCTGAGCTTAGGTCAACTCAGACAAATACATATGCTACATTTAATGGGTTACCTGGTTTGTTAGCAGATGCTTTACCTGATCGATATGGTAATCAATTAATTAATGCTTGGTTAGTTAAGCAAGGACGTGCCGAGCATAGCATGAATCCTGTTGAAAAACTTTGTTTCATTGGATCTCGTGCTATGGGAGCTCTTGAGTTTGAGCCTGCTCAGATAAATTTAGGAAATAGTAGTTTTTCTGTTGAAATCGACAGCCTAATTGATATTGCGCAAAAAATGCTTTATGAGCGCGAAGCCTTTACTACGAATTTATCTAATAACAAGAAGAAGGCAGTTCAGGATTTGCTTAAAATTGGGACTTCTGCTGGAGGTGCTAGACCAAAAGCGGTTATTGCATATAATCCTAAAACTGGAGAAGTGCGTTCAGGTCAGGGGAATGTTCCCAAAGGATTTGAGCATTGGTTAATAAAAATGGATGGAGTTAGCTATGAGCAGTTCGGTGAAAATTCAGGGTGGGGTCGTGTAGAATATGCATATTACTTAATGGCTAAGGATTGTAATATCGAAATTAGTGAAAGTCGTTTGCTTGAGGAAAATGATAGAGCACATTTTCTTACCAAACGTTTTGATCGCGATGGAAATGTAAAGCATCATATTCAGACCTTGTGTGGATTACAGCATTATGATTATAATGACATGTATAGCTACAGTTATGAGCAGATTTTTCAAACCATGAGACAGTTGTATCTTACGTATCCAGAAGCAGAGCAGATGTTTCGTCGAATGGTGTTTAATGTTTTGGCTGCCAATTATGATGATCATACAAAGAATTTCTCATTTCTGCTGAAAAAAAATGAAAATTGGAGACTCGCTCCTGCTTATGACCTGTGCTTTTCCTACGATTCGACAAATCACTGGGTTAATCAACAAACATTGAGTGTTAATGGTAAGCGGCTTGGAATTGAGATGAAAGATTTGTTGACAATTGCAGATGCCAATAGCATAAAACGTGGCGAATTTATTATTCGTGAGATTAATGAGGTCATTAAGTCATGGAAGTTTTTTGCAAATAAAGCAGGTGTTCGAGCGGATTTGACAAAGAGGATTCAAGACAAATTGAATGTTTTTTAGCAATCGTTTAGTGATACCAAGTTAATACCGATTGTGATTCAAAACTACCGATATGCTACGCTTTGCTTCGCCTATCGTATCGGTATTGAATCTACATCGGCATTATTCTTGCAATTTTGATTAATAAATGGTATAACTTGGTATAAACAGACAATATGATTAAAATCCCGTCAGGGATGACCTATTTTTGTAAAACTACTTTAGAATCAAAAATTCTGGTATAATATTGATGTAGAATCCGCCACATGGCGGATTCACTATCGGTATAATTTTCCATAATGCAAAGGTAAATAATAATTCTGTATTCATTTCGGGATACAATTTTCTTGTACGGTTTGGGGTGCTCTAACATAGCTTAACCCAGGTAAACTGCCTGCCTGCCGGTAGGCAGGCAACCTTTTATTTGATATCTGGTGTCCCATGTTTTCTTTTTTTGCATTCGCCAGCCGGCGGATGACTGGCTTGAAAAATGAAAATAACGAAGAATTTAGCGAAGCGATATCATAGCCTGTCCGCCCGCTGGTGGAAATACCGCTTAAATTAATTAATATTTACTAAGCACCATACAGGCATTCACATCCCCAAATCCAAAACTGGTTTTAAGCAGGTGTTTAATTTGATGTGTCACCGGTTTATCGGGTACGCACTTTTCGTCAATTAATTTAGCAATCTCCGGATGCAAGGCTTTACTATTAATTGATGCAGCGACTTTTTGCGATTGTATTTGCAAAACCGAAGCGATGGTTTCTATTGCACCGCCTGCTCCAATGCAATGTCCTGTTTGTGCTTTAAGGCTGTTGATG
>JAYEFQ010000006.1:0-27662 GCA_034658655.1 Bacteroidota bacterium | reverse complement strand
ATCGGGCACATAAACCTGATTCGCGACAAAACAAATCCAAATTAGTGGCATTTCCCCCTCCCTCAATCAAAAAATCTCCATTAGAAAGACGCCTAAACTCGGCTCCAAGCTGTTCTGCAATATGGCTAGCTGCGAGTATATCATCAGAAACACCAGGGTCTGATATTTCTGATTGCCCATTTGCAAGCACTGCAGCAGCAATAAATCGCTGTACGAAACTTTTTGAAGCCGGAATATGTACACTTCCTTTTATTTCAGAAGGAAATATTTCGTGCATCATATGCAAGTGCCTTTAATTGTGATATTGTAATTTTTTCTATAAACGCATCGCCGGGATTTCTCAAAAACACAAAATTCATTGAATCTCCGCTTCGCTTTTTGTCTTGTTCAAGATAAATAAAGTATTCCGCTTTAAACGTAAAATTCACGGGTAATCCCAAAGCTTCAAACTGTTTCACGATGGCTATTGCTCGTTTTTGCTTAAGATATCCGGCTGCGACCGACATTTTTAAGGCGGCAATCATTCCTTTACTAACAGCAAGTCCATGTAATATTTTCTCATTCGCTTCAACTGCATGCCCAAAACTATGTCCAAAATTTAATAGCTGGCGCTTACCCACATCCGAGACATCGAGCTCAACCAATCGGATTTTATTTTGAACTGCCTCTTGCAATAGAATTTGCAATTGATCAGACTCTATTTTCATAATTGCCTCACGCTGATTTTCAATCAATTCCCATGAATTTCCAGGAAAAATAAGACTTGATTTCACTAATTCTGCCAGACCGTTTATAAAATGCAAATATGGCAATGTCCGCAAAAACTTAGTGTCAATAAAAGTAAAAAGAGGCTGTTTTATCAATCCCAGTTGATTTTTTGCCCCGTAATAATTGATGCCACATTTTCCGCCAATTGCCGCATCAGCCATCCCGAGTAAACTTGTTGGCATAAGGATAAAATCAATACCTCGTTTAAAAATGCCGGCAACAAAAGCCGCCAAGTCAGTAACAACACCACCACCAAAGCCAACAATTACTGTATCCCGACTTGCTTTCATATCAAATAATTGATTTAAAACATGGTTTAACATATCCATTGATTTTGAATCTTCGCCGGGCGGGATAACAATATGCTTAAATTTGGAAATTAATGCCGGATAATACGCTTTTAAATGTTCATCAGTAATTAGCACAATTTCACGATTGCTAAGCATCTGCATAGCATGCAAATAATCGCCGAGATATATACGCGTATTCAACACGAGTGACTGATACTGAATTGAGTGCTGCATAATTATCAAAATTATGCTATAAAGATAAGCAATAATACTGTATTTTACATTATAACCTGCATTATTCATAAAAAGCACACAAAAACACTTATGTGTCTGATTTCCAACAACAAAAACAAAAATTCTAATAAAAATGCTTTGTTCACTTTTCATAGGATAAAGATTCCATTTTTCAATCTTGATTTTGATTCAATTTTTTCTTCAAAAAAATTACTGTAACTTTCCAGTCAAAATGCAAAGTACATGACAGCACATCAAATCATAGCTTTTCTTACTGTGCTCGGATTAAGCAGTTTTGCGATTATTCGATTTAAACTATTTAAAGCCACAGGACTTTCTGTTACCTGGCGACTTGGGCTATGGGGACTTAAAATTCTAGCATCAATTGCTGTTTTATTGCTTTACACTCACTTTTATCCTAAAGAAACAGCAGACCTTTACAAATATTTCCAAGACGGAAAAACCATTGCTACAAAATCACCTGATTTTGCCACCTATATACGCACTATCAGCGGAGTTGACATGGACAACCCACAAGTTACCAAACTCACAAATTCTACTAATCACTGGAATCGAAAATATTTAGATGGTGTTTGGAACGACAACCGCAGCATTATCCGAATTAATGCAGTACTCTACCCGATTTCCGGAGGAAGCATACTTACCCACTCCATCGTTTTTGCATTTCTTGCCTATCTTGGACTTTCCTTGTTGCTTCTGGGAATGCAACGCTTTATTTCAGGGGAAAAGTGGCTTGCAATTGCTGTTTTCCTTATTCCAAACCTCTTTCTATGGAGTTCTGGACTGTTAAAGGAAGCCATATTAATGCTAAATACAGGAATTCTATTTTTCGCAGCAAGTGCCCTTTACGAGAAATTCTCAATAAAGCACTTATTGCTACTTCTCTTGAGTTTTGTGCTATTTTTCATGACGAAAATTTACGTTCTAATTTGTATTTTCCCAGCATTATTGTATTTGCTTTTCGCAAAACAATTTAAGCGAAAAATCGCATACTTTTTCTCTATTCACATTGTCGTCATTTTAATCATGATTTTTGCTGGATTAACAAGTGAAAAACTAGATTTTGCCCACATTATTGACCGCAAACAGCAAGATTTTGTAAACATGGTAGAAATAAGTGAGGAAGTAGGGTCTAAAGTAGAAGTTCCAAATGTAGAGCCAAATATTTTTTCAGTAATTTCAAAAGCTCCCGTCGGAATATATCATAGCATTTTACGACCACATCCAACAGAATGGAACTCACCAGTTAAATTACTCGCAGGCTTAGAAAATTATGCCTTGCTCTTTCTTTTATTACTTGCCGTTTTCAAATCAGGGAAAATTGAAACAAAACACTGGCACTTTTTAGGCTTTTCAATCGCTTTTGTTCTGATTTTTTATGCAATCATAGGATTGTCAACTCCAGTATTAGGCGCATTAGTTCGATACAAAATCCCTGCACTACCATTTATCGGAGCATGCATTGTTTTATTACTCAAAAGCAATAACCGACTAAGGGAATAATATCAAGTTAATTTATTTATCAGGCGTTTTAAAATTAATTTGGTATAAGCAGCTCTTTTATTAGAGTCTGTCATTTATTGCTTTGGTTTTCCTAAGAGTCGAAACATATTCGCTTTATATGCCTCAACGCCGGGTTGATTAAAAGGATTCACCCCCAATGCATAAGCACTTATTCCACAAGATTTCTCAAAGAAATACAATAATTGTCCGATATGATAAGCGTCCATACGTTGCAGCATAATTTGTGAAAGCGGAACTCGCCCGTCGCGATGCGCCTCAATAGTGCCTGCTGTTGCTTGCTTGTTCACATAATCTATAGATTTACCGGTAAGATAATTCAGGCTATCAAGATTAGATTCCTGACGTTCTATTTTAAGCGATTGATTGGTTTCCACCACTTGTATAAAAGTCTCAAAAAACATAGGATTTCCATCTTGGATAAATTGTCCGAGTGAATGCAAATCAGTAGTCAAATTTATTGATGCAGGCAAAATTCCCAAGCCGTCTTTCCCTTCGCTTTCACCAAACAATTGTTTCCACCATTCAGCGACATAGGTAAGTGGAGGTTCTGAATTAGCAAGTATTTCAACATGCTTATCAGATTTCCACATCATTTGTCGCACAGCAGCATATTGGATTGCCGGGTTTTTATCTACAATCTGACGAGCATCGCATTGTTCAGCCATATCAGCAGCACCGCAAATCAATGCATCAGAATCGATTCCAGCTAGCATTAAAGGGATTAATCCAACCGCAGTGAATACAGAAAAACGTCCGCCAATATCATCAGGGACAACAAAACGCGGCAAATTAAGATCGCCCGCTAACTCTCGCAAAGCACCTTTAGATTTATCTGTAATTGCAATGATATTATTTTTCAGCTCAGATTCTGGCATTTTGCTACGCAACAATTTTAATAACATGCGAAATGCAATAGCAGGTTCAGTTGTTGTTCCTGATTTTGAAATCACAACAACTGCAAAATCTTTATTTGAAAGATATTTCAATAAATGATCATGATATGCGTGCCCGAGATGATGTCCGGCAAATAAAATTTCTGGTCCGGCTTTGCTGAAAGGAATTTTCAAGGCATGATGAACCGCTTTAGCGCCAAGATATGATCCTCCTATGCCAACACAAACAATCACTTCTTTATCAGAAAACTGAGAAATTGTATTTTTCCAATCCTCAGGTATGGCATGTCTTAATTTCCCAGGTAGATTAACCCAGCCAAGAAATTCCTGTCCTGGGAAACCACCTGCATGCAATTTCTGATTCTCTTTTTGCATTTTTGCAGCGGTTTTCATCAACTCATTCTCAGAAATGTAATCGAGCATTCCTGTGTAATTGTATTTTAACATAGCTTCTCGTTTTTGTCAAATTTAAAGATAATAAAAAAAGCAAAATAAAAAAAGAACACGACAAAAATTATTAGTAATTAAATCGCAGCTTTTTTATAATTTCTGCGGATTTGATTCCTCAATTATTATGTTTTTTGTGGATTTGACTCCTCAATTGTCCAAAATTGTTAGTAAAAGTCAAGGTTTTCTCAGCAATTCATTTGCTAAACAGCAAATAAAATGACGTTTTTGTGTTAAAATCACAGCTCTTTCAATCTCTCTTTATCGAGACATTTTATCCATTTTCGATCAATTTCAATAATCCCGTCATTCTGCAAGGTCTGCATGGCGCGAATTAATGATGTTCTTGCAACGCCGAACAAACGAGCAAGTTCCTCTTGTGTTCCATTCATTTCAAAACTCAAATAATCAGAACCACATTGTTCAAGAATATACGCAGCCACTTTTTGTTTCAGGTTACTAAACATTAAGAAATGGAGTTTATTTGCAAGAAATGGACCTTTCTCAGAAACAATTTTGAGAAAATTGAGCAAAATCGTTTCATTTTCTTTTAGTAAAGACAAAAAATCAGTTTTTGAAATAAATAAAACTCGGGATGCTCGTCTGGCAATAAGATCCACAGGCAATAAATTTTTCTCGGAAAACAAAATTGCCGAAGCGATTAATTGTCCGGGCAAGAGATGTTCAACACGCAAATCATTTGCCCCTGAAACTTGCATTTCACCAATAAGATCACCATCAAAAACCGCCATAAAAGCAGTAACTTCATCGCCACGCTGCATAATAAGCTCACCTTCAGCATAAAATCGAACCCGATAGATTAATTTAGTCAAGATTTTCTCCAATTCTAGAGCACTCAAACCTTGAAAAATTTGAATACTTTGAAAATCACTATGTGCTAAGGATTTTTCCACAACGATTTGTTTTTCCCAAAGCTACCGATTTAATGCGACATATCCGCCATTTCTTCTTTAATTTTCTTTGGATTATGCTTGTACTTAAACAAAATCATGAATAAAATTGCCACGAATAAAGCATAAGCAGCAAATGTTAACCAAATGGATTGCCAATCTTTCAACCCAGCTGTATTTGTAAAGAAATCTACAATAAAGCCACTACCAAATCCACCGATAATTGCACCGAAACCATTTGTCATAATCATAAACAATCCCTGAGCGCTTCCTCGGATTTTTGGATCAGCTTCAGTTTCTACAAATAATGAACCTGAAATATTAAAGAAATCAAATGCCAAACCATAAATCAACATGCTAAGGACTAACATCCACAAGCCGGGACCAGGATCACCGAAGCCAAACAATCCAAACCTCAACACCCAAGCAAACATGCTCATCAGCATCACTTTCTTAATTCCAAATTTTCTCAAGAAAAATGGAATTGCAAGAATGAACAAAACTTCTGACATTTGAGAAATTGACATCAGCAGCATGGGATGTTCAACAGCAAAGAAACCGGAGAACTCACCTTTAAAATCCTGAAGGAATGGAGTACCAAAAGTATTCGTCACTTGCAAAGCAGCACCTAGAAGCATTGCAAACATAAAGAAGACAAACATTTTCTTTTGCTTGAACAAGACAAATGCATCAAGACCCAAAGCTTGCACCAATGTTTTCTTTTCATCACTTTTAACTGGAGGGATTTTCGGTAAGGTAAATGCATATACAGCCAATAAAAGCGAAGCACCACCACTTACGAACAATTGATTTGAAGTAAATGTCCAGCCCATTAAATCGACAATCCACATGGCAGCGATAAAGCCTACTGTTCCCCATACACGTATTGGTGGAAAGGCTTTCACGACATCAAATTTAGAGCGTTCCAAAATCGCATAAGAAATGGTATTATTCAATGCAATTGTTGGCATATAAAACATAGATATCAGCAACATAATTGGGTAGAATGTTGCATAATCCTGCGCCTGAGCAGCAAAAAACATCAAAATAAAACCCAACAAATGACTTATACCAAATAAACGCTCGGCATTAAACCACTTATCTGCAATAATTCCCATCACACCAGGCATAAATAAAGAGGCAATACCCATGGTTGCATAAATGCTTCCAACCTGACCTCCTGAAAAGTCCAATGTATTAATCATATAACCACCCAGAGATATTAACCAGGCTCCCCAAACAAAGAATTGTAAAAAATTCAATACTGTCAATCGAAATTTTATTCCCATAACATCAATAGTTTACTGCCCATAAAAGCAGGCGAGCATCAAAATTAATAAAAGTTTGAAAATATAAACACATTTTAAAATAAATATTTCATTATAAAAATGTGGAAACTTACTCAAAGCTTTGTACTTTTGCAAAGAAAATTAGTTTACTACCTGAAAATGAAACAGTATTTAACACTCTTAAACCATGTCATGCAGCATGGCACAGTAAAATCAGACCGAACTGGAACTGGGACACTTTCCGTGTTTGGATATCAATCACGATACGATTTGTCCGAAGGGTTTCCAGCACTTACAACAAAGAAACTCCATCTACGCTCAATAATTCATGAACTTTTGTGGTTTTTACAAGGAAATACCAACATTAAATATCTAAAAGAAAATCGCGTAAAAATTTGGGACGAATGGGCTGATGAAAATGGGGACTTAGGTCCGGTTTACGGCCATCAATGGCGATCTTGGCCAACTCCTGACGGAAAACATATTGACCAAATTACTCAGGTTGTAGAATCAATTAAGAACAACCCGGATAGTCGCAGACACATCGTCAGTGCATGGAATGTAGCAGATGTGAACAATATGGCACTCCCACCCTGTCATATGATGTTTCAGTTTTATGTTGCCGACGGAAAACTTTCTTGTCAACTTTACCAACGCAGTGCCGACCTTTTTCTCGGTGTCCCCTTTAATATTGCATCTTACGCACTCTTAACCATGATGATGGCTCAAGTTTGTGATTTAGAAGTCGGAGAATTTGTTCACACGCTCGGAGATGCACATATATATATGAATCACATTGAGCAAGTGGGATTACAATTATCGCGCGAACCAAAAAAAATACCTAAAATGTGGATAAATCCCGAGGTGAAATCAATTTTTGGATTTAAATTTGAAGATTTTGAATTAAAAAACTACGATCCACATCCACATATCAAAGGCAAAGTTGCTGTTTAATAAAAAAAATATGAGCTTTTCAATCATTGTTGCAATCGCAAAAAACCAAGCAATCGGAAGAAATAACGATTTGTTGTGGTATATTTCCGACGATTTAAAACGCTTTAAGCGCATTACCACCGGACACACAATTATTATGGGCAGAAATACCTTTAAATCACTACCTAAGGGTCCATTGCCAAAGCGCAAAAACATAGTAATTACAGATAATCTGGGAGATTACAGCATACCTGAAATGTATCCTAATAAAGACTGTATAATGGTTAATTCGATTGAAAAAGCAATGGAAGCATGCAACCCTGAGGAGGAAAACTTCGTCATAGGAGGTGAAAGCATATACAAACAATTTTTGCCTTATGCAAAGCGTTTGTATTTAACATTAATACACGAGGATGTTACAGATGCTGATGTTTTCTTTCCGGATTACGACCCGGAAACATGGGTAGAAATAGAACGAGAAGATTATTTGGATGAAAATCCTGCATACTCGTACGTAATTTTAGAAAAGGCATAATATTTGTATATGCCATCAAAGAAAAAAATAAAATGTTAGCACTTAAACACATAGCTAAATACCTTAGCATCCTGATTTTTTCGGGTTTACTCATTTCATGTGAAATTGAAACGAATAAATCTGTAAGTATTGAGGAAGCGATAAAAACTGTGAATGAAAATGCAGAAGCGACAGCTATATTTAAAGATGTTTTTAACGAAGTGAACGATGCAGCAGTTTATGCAGACGACAGTTTAAGCGGAAAATATCAAAAAAGTCAATTTAATGCAGACGACGAGCCAGAAATCACCATTACCCCTTTTGATTATAATAGCTGGCCAAAAACTATTACCATAGATTACGGTAATGAAAATATGGGATGTGCAGATATGCGTGAGCGACGTGGTATCATTGAAATTCTTGCGAGTGACTTTTACCGAAATCCTGGATGTGAACTTGAAATTAGTTTCAATGAATTTTATCAAAACGACCACAAAATTGAAGGCTATAAACAAGTAACTTACCAAGGGGAAAACGAAGAAGGAAACCCTGTTTATTTGATTCAGGTTGATCAAGGAGTTATTACCACTCCCGAAGATTTCACTTACAGTTTCGAACAAAATCTGGAGCAAACATGGGTTGAAGGACAATTAAGCGAAAGTCCTTGGGATGATGTGTATCTAATTACTGGAAATCAGGAAGGCATTTCCAGTGATTCTGTTAATTACACCTTATTAATTGATGGTGAAAATCCTCTGAATGTTCGGGTTGGCTGTCGCTGGATACGCGAAGGAATTATAACAATCAAAATTGATGACTTTCAAGACATCAAATTGGATTATGGTGAAGGCGTTTGTGACAATGCAGCAACTGTAACTATTTACGGTGATGAATACCTTATCAATATGGAGTAGCCTTTCACCTCTTCCTGCGCTTAAAATCACATTTACAGAGATTAAAATCCATAACTCTGGCAAACGGATTTAGTTCAAGCTACCTACGCTGGCCATATTCTGGCATAAATACCGATTTGATTGAGGTTTCATCGTTGTAACAATATTTTTCAATCTGTCCATTATCAGTCTGTGTTATCCCCCCATTAATCTGTGTTCCGATATTCAAATTTTCTGCCATCCAACATTGCCCTCCAATTTGAACCGTAGCATATACTTGTCCATCGCGAGAATCAATCAAATCATCACCACAGACATATTCCACGGCAAAAGAAACCTCAATCAAATCGGTATTTATACCACAAGAATTACTAATTTCCCATTGTAAAACATAAGATGTCCCAGCTTGTCCAAAAAAGGTAGTATTCGGATTATTTACATCATCAAAACTACCCCCTGAACCAGAAATAATTGACCAATTACCTGTTCCATTTATGGGATTATTTGCTACCAAACTTGTACTTGTTCCGGGCAAATTCAATTGGTCACTACCGGCATCTGCTTCATCTGGCAATGGATTTACATGCACATATAAAGCAGGACTAGGATCACTGTAACCACACTCATTTCCTGCCCGTACTAAAACATTTTCAGAAACTGCTTCATCCGTAAAATTCAAACTTACTTCATGAGTAAATTCCCCACTACTAATTAACACACCATCCGGCAAAATCCAATCATAACTAGTGGCACCACTAATTTCTGCTGTTGCATATTGAATATCGGTATCACCCTGACAAACATTCGTTGCTCCTGTAATTGCCTGCGCATTTTCTAGCAGCCCTATTAATTCCAACGAAACAGAATCAGGCTCACTGCTTCCACACGCATTTGTAGTATATAAAACATAATACCCTTCATCCTGTGCTGCGGCATTATAAATAATAGGATTTTGCTCATTGGAAGTAAATCCGTTCGGGCCTGACCAATGCGGTTCTGCACCACCAGTATTATTCGCAAAAAGTTGCACTGAAGCGTTTTCACAAGCTGGAGTTTGACAAGAAGCGCTAGGTTGTGATGGAGCCATGCAAGTTCCACAAAACTCATACCAGGTATTATTTTTAAACAGATTAATGCATTCGGTTGTTGTGTTAAAAATCAGTAAACCTACTGGCGGATTATCAATAGCATCACGTTGTGTTTCAGTTATTCGAGGAAGCAGAAAACCCTTTTCTGTACTCTGTAAATCAAGAATAGCATTTTCATTTGGGTTATCGGTACCTACACCAACATTTTCAGGATATGTGATTCCATTTTGCGCCTCCTGCCATAATTGAGTACCACTATTGCCACTTTCCTCAGCATATTTGGCATAAGGAACCGTTAAAAATGGGGCAATTCCCATTTCAACAAATCCACCAAACCCACTGGTATCAACAGAAATCATCAATTGTTTATAAGCTCCATTCGACCAATCAATCTCAGCAAAAACATAAGTACTTTCACCCTCCCCTATATTTAAGTTTATCAATCCAATTTCATTTGTATGTACAGTGTGGACTTCCCCATATATCCATGTTTCTGGAGCTCCTTCATAAATATCGAAACGAATTCTCATGTCTTGATTTCCAATAGGATTCCCCTGTGCATCACGAACTATGGTTTGATATTTAAATGCATTTGGAATTTGAGCAATCAAAGGGATTGCAAATAAAAGGCACATAAAAAAGAGACTTATTCTGACAGGTTTCATAATTTTATAATTAGTTTTTTACAGATAATTGGTTTGTTTTCTATTTTAATCTCAAGGAAATAAATTCCTGGCGAGAAATTGGCCACATTAAGCGTTAAAGACTGAACATGCTGTTTCCCAATGATTTTAACAGGCATTTGGCTAACAGACAATATTCGCAATCTCAAATTCTCAAATTTCTTGAATTGAAGTGTAACCACCGTGCTTGCAGGATTTGGATAAACTAACACATCATCTTCTGAAATTACTTTCACTAAATCAGTAACAGTCAGTGCGTCAACATCAAATACACAACGTGCATAATTTGATGTGTAAAGAAAACCCGCACAATTCTCCCAATATCCATCGGTTAACCTCACAGGCCAACGCTTTACAGTATATGTTTTAAACAAAGAACATGTCCAAATGTATTTTGATGCTGAATTTCCTTTGTATCCTGTATGAAACCCATTACCTATCCCTTCCTCATCATTAAAATGCCCAACTTCGATATCAGTTGGCAAACGCCATCCTTTACCATATTCTGAGACACAAAATGAAGGATTTTCAGCCAAACCGGATTGTTGCTGTGAATGCTTTGAGTCAGTACCTGTTGATTTTAAATCGCCGGCATTAATTAACTCCTCTCCTGCCCACATCTCGTAGTTACCCGGCCCTGGTTGATATTCTGTCCATGCTAAACTCATATCCGGAGGGTTAATTGTAAAGTAACAATCATCTGTAACACAAGATGCCTGATTAACATCTAGCACTTGTGTATAATTCATTGCAAACTCAGATATTGGAGAAACAAACAGATTTATTTTATCAAAAGGAGAATTATCAAGCACTGATTGTCCATCCCATTGAAAGGCGGTATCAGAAGGATTTCCCATACTACCATGTCCGTAAAACGTATGCATACTCACATAGTTTCCATTTGGCTGCTCACTTAAATCAGGAATTAAAATATAATTTCCATATTGATACTGATTGGTCTCATGATTATAGGTATAAATAAAATCACCCCCTCCAATTATCACATCAGAATACCCAAACTTAGCCTCTGAAACATATGCAGCATTTCCATGCGGATACTCAATTTGAGCAAAAAGAACCCCACAGCTCGCTATTATCATAACAAATATTGTAACTACCTTAATTTCAGAAAACATGTAACAAATTTATAGGATAATAATTAGAAAAAAAGTTTTTTATAACATATCCTTTAATCCGCAAAAAAACATTTCATCGTTAAAAAAAAGGGATATTCAGGACACTGATGTCCAGTAAAACTTTAGAGGTTTCTCACCAATTTTAATTCATTTTTTTATCGGACAACAGTACTTTATTTATTCGAAGTCATTACTTATTATCTCATACCAAGTTAATATCAAAATACCGTATGCTTTCACTATGTTCATACACCTACCTGTAATACCAATTATGCTAACATAATAATATTACAAGCCCGACAATCGTTTAATTTCGTTTAACTTGTTAAGTGCTTCAACCGGAGTAAGATTATTGATATCCAAATTTTTAATTTTATCCCGAATGTCCTTCAGCACAGGATCATCCAATTGAAAAATACTCATTTGCATGCCTTCACGCTGCTCCACAATTTCTTTGGTCGGGCGGTTCATTTGTTTTCCCGTAGAGGCCGACTCAAGTTGTCCGAGAATTTCATTCGCACGTTTCACAACCGATGGTGGCATTCCGGCCATACGAGCAACATGAATTCCAAAACTATGCTCACTCCCACCCTTAGCAAGTTTTCGCAAGAAAATAATACGATTTTCAATTTCTTTTACAGAGACATTGTAATTTCGAATCCGCGGAAAGCTTTTTTCCATTTCATTCAACTCATGATAATGCGTTGCAAAAAGCGTTTTGGCTCGCACTTTCGGATTTTCATGAATAAATTCGGCAATCGCCCATGCAATGCTGATGCCGTCATAAGTACTAGTACCGCGACCTAATTCATCGAGAAGAATTAAACTGCGATCGCTAAGATTATTCAAAATGCTTGCTGCTTCATTCATTTCAACCATAAAGGTTGATTCGCCAAGCGAGATATTATCAGAAGCACCTACTCGGGTAAAAATCTTATCGACCACACCGATTGTAGCTGACTCCACAGGAACAAAACAACCCGATTGTGCCATCAATGTAATAAGTGCAGTTTGACGTAGCAAAGCCGATTTTCCTGACATGTTCGGTCCAGTAATCATCATAATTTGCTGATTATCATTATCAAGCAACACATCATTTGCTACATACACTTCATCGGGTGGCAATTGCTGCTCAATAACAGGATGTCGTCCCTGATGAATATCAATCATGAACGAATCGTCAATGCGGGGTTTATTATAATTATTATCGTCTGACACTTTCGCAAAAGAGAGAATACAATCGAGCTGAGCAATTAAAGTCGCATTTAACTGAACTGCCTGCATGTATTGATTCAGTGCCATCACTAAATCCCGAAAGATGTTCTGTTCAAGCTCGAGAATCTTTTCCTCAGCACCCAAAATTTTAGATTCGTATTCTTTCAACTCCTCGTTGATATAGCGCTCTGCACTTACAAGGGTTTGTTTACGTGTCCAATGCTCAGGCACTTTGTCTTTATGGGTATTACGAACCTCAAAATAGTATCCGAAGACATTATTATATCCGATTTTCAAGCTAGAAATTCCGGTTTCGCCACTTTCACGTGTTTGCATTTCAAGGAGATAATCTTTTCCAGAATGCGCAAGGTTTCGCAATTCATCCAACTCTCCATTCACTCCGTTCGCAATTACATTTCCTTTACTGACTAACACAGGCGGATCGAGATTCAACTCATTTTCAATCCGTTGACGGATTTCCGTACAAGGATTTAACTGGTCAGCAATCTGACGAATATAAGTATTTTCCGATTCGATAAATCTGGTTTTAATCGGATCAATATTTTGAAAGGCAAGTTTGAGTTGATTGACTTCGCGAGGATTAACTTTTCCGACAGCCACTTTGGAAATCAGGCGTTCTAAATCACCGATCCGATCTAAATGCTCATCTAGAAATACATTGATTGCCTCATCCTTCAGAAAATAATCAACCGCATCAAGACGCTGTGCAATTGGTTTAACATCAACCAAGGGAAATGCCAGCCAGCGTTTTAATAATCGAGCGCCCATTGCTGTTTTAGTACGATCCAAAATATCAATAAGCGCCTTACCGCCTTCATTTAGTGTTTGGAAAATCTCTAGATTTCTGATGGTAAATCGATCGAGCCATACATAATTATCCGAAGCAATTCGAGTAATTCCTGTGATATGAGAAATTTGCCTATGTTCAGTAATTTCGAGATAATTCATAATGGCACCGGCAGCAATAATTCCGGATTCTGCATCCTCAACGCCGTAACCTTTCAGCGTTTTAGTCTTAAAGTGGTGCAAAAGTTTATCGTAAGCATTCTCTAGTGTAAAAATCCATTCGTCTAAAGAAAAGGAAATATATCTCTCCCCAAAGACGCTAAAAAACTGTTTCGATTGCGATTTTTGGTAAAGCACTTCTTTAGGATTCATGCTTTGAAGTAACTTATCCGCAAACTCCAAATTCCCTTCTGAAAGCATAAATTCTCCGGTTGAGATATCCAAGAATGCAACTCCTGTCAGGGTTTTACCGAGATACACACATGCCAGAAAATTATTTTCTTTATGTTCCAAGGTATTTTCGTGCATTGAAACGCCGGGTGTCACCAACTCGGTAATGCCTCGTTTAACAATTTTCTTTGTTTGTTTCGGATCTTCGAGTTGTTCACAAATGGCAACACGTTGTCCAGCTCTAACCAATTTCGGAAGGTAAGTATCGAGAGAATGGTATGGAAATCCGGCAAGGTTCACATAAGTTGCTGATCCATTTGCACGCTTCGTTAATGTAATACCGAGGATTCTAGCAACTTCAACTGCATCTGATTCAAAAGTTTCATAAAAATCACCGACACGAAACAATAGAATTGCATCCGGGTGTTTTCCCTTTATCCGGTAATATTGTTGCATTAGCGGGGTTTCGCTAGATTTTTTAGCCATAACATTCCAATTTCAGACAAAAATACGATGTTTCCTATCTGATTACAAATAATTGAATCAAGAATTGTTAACAGTACACTTTCTATGAATCACAACGACTTAGCGCATTCTGTGCCAAGTTTGGGTACGACCAATCGGACCGATTTGTCCACGAACAGCAAGTTTATTTGCAGACTCAAGCCAGATTTTACATTTGTAATATTTCCCCTTCTCCGGATCAAGAATTCCATCTTTTCCTTCCCATTTATCCTTATTTTTTTCTAAGCCAAAGACAATAGTCATGCCTTCGATATTTTTATTTTTTAATTTCCCTTCACAAGCGGTACATTTTGAGACCGTTCCCGGTTCTTTATTCAAAACCCGAACAACCTGTCCATAAAGTTTCCCATCACTTTTATAGATTTTCACGATGGATTTTTCTTTTCCGGTTTCATCATCAATGGTTTTCCATAAGCCTTCAACAGATTGTGCGTTTAAAAGAAAAGGCACAAATAAGACAGCAAAAATAAATGCAATTTTTTTCATAATATCTAATTTTGATGCAAAGTACAAAAAATATCGTAACTACTCAGTGCTAAAATTAAAAACATTAACTATTCAAACACATTTGAAACGATAGCACGATAATACGCCACATGGCTGATGCAAAAAAAGAAAATATGGGACACTGGATATCAAACAAGAGGTTGCAACCTCTTGTTGATTCCAATGTTCTTTCTCAAATTTGCGGTAACGAGCTACTTTTGCTGATACTGATTAGTTACAAAAACTCTTAAAAGGTATTAATCATTTAATTATCAACATTTTATTGTTTATGGACAGACTCTAATTAATGTTTGCAATAAAATGTCTTTTTTTGCGGCAGGGCGTAGCCGGATTAGCTTTGCACCCAAAAACGCCATGCACTTGCGCAAAGAAAAAGTGTGACCAGCGGAAACGCCTTTTGATTGCTGCAAGTGCGGCATTTTTGGGGTGTAAACTAGCAGGCGAAGACCGTTTGCCGCCCAAATTATAAAATGTAAAAATCTCTGATGGTTTCATTAAAAAAATGATTGTAGGGACATTTGCCTTTTATTTTTATCTATCTTCGGGGCATGAGTTCAGGATTAATTTTAAGCATAATACTTGGATACTTTCTCGTCCTAATGTTGATTTCAGCATTTACATCGAAGCATGCTGATTCTGCTTCGTTTTTCCTCGGAGATCGAAAGTCTCCATGGTTTGTTGTTGCATTTGGTATGCTTGGTGCTTCACTTAGCGGGGTTACATTTATTTCTGTCCCCGGATGGATAATTGATACCGATTTTGCCTATATGCAAATGGTATTCGGCTATTTCTTCGGCTATTTAGTCATTGCATTTGTGTTATTGCCGATTTATTATCGCTTGAATTTAACCTCAATTTATACCTACCTTGACAATCGCTTTGGTTTGGCAGCCTATAAAACCGGCGCATGGTTTTTCCTCGTTAGTCGGGTAATTGGGGCTTCGTTTCGTTTGTATATTGTTGCCGATGTGTTGCAGCTCGTTGTATTCGATGCATGGGGTGTTCCATTTTGGCTTACTGTAATAATAAGCATTATTTTTATATGGCTTTACACGTTTCGTGGAGGAATAAAGACCATTATTTGGACAGATTTTTTGCAAACAACACTCATGCTTTCGGCGCTTATTGCAACTATTGTCATTTTATCAAGACAAATGGGGCTTTCTTTTACCGGTTTGGTTGATGCAATTCAAAGCTCTACATATTCCAAAATGTTTGTTTTCGATGATTGGCATAGCAAACAACATTTTGTAAAACAAATTCTTTCAGGAATGCTCATTACCATTGTGATGACTGGTTTAGATCAGGATATGATGCAGAAAAATTTGAGCTGTAAAAATTTGAAAGATGCAAAAAAAAATATGGTGTCTTACGGATTGGCTTTTATTCCGTTTAATTTATTGTTTTTGAGTTTGGGTGTTTTGCTGGTGCTTTTTTCCAATGCAAACGGACATGCTTTGCCAGCCGATACCGATCATCTTTTTCCGCTTTTAGCGCAATCGCAACTTGGCTCGGTGGTTTTTGTGATGTTTATTCTCGGATTAACAGCATCTGCTTACAGTTCATCTGATTCTGCACTAACAGCACTTACCACCTCTTTTACTGTTGATATCCTCGGACGTCAAAATCAAGAAGAGCGAAAGCTGAAAAAAACAAGAATGCGTGTACACGTCGGTATGTCAATAATTCTGGCAATTGTAATTCTTATATTTTCAGTGTTTAAAGATCGCTCTGTTGTTGATTCTATTTTTACTGTTGCAAGCTATACATATGGTCCTTTGCTTGGCATGTTTGCTTTTGGGATACTTACTAAGCGTAAAACCCGAACAAAATGGATTCCTATAGCGGCGCTATTATCGCCTCCCTTGGCTTTGCTCATCAAAATTTTGGTTTCTAATCTTTGGGGCTGGGAAATGGCTTATGAATTATTATTGATTAACGGTGGAATTTGTTTTATCGGTTTGTGGGTGCTTTCTTTTGGGATGTCTAAAAAGTTAAAAGTTGAAAGTTTATAAAGTTATATTAATATATTTGATAGCGATTTAGCTTAGCTTTACAAACTTTATATTTTATATATTCGCCTCATGTGTAGTATCTTGCACTAACGCAAGTTTTTGTGTTTTATCACCTTATTTTTGATAGTGATTTTCTCAAAAATGCTTGCTCAGATGTTTCTTTGATTAGTAAAAACTAATTTTATACAATAAATATTAAATCCTATTGTAATATTTTGTATTTTCACATATTAGAATACAAAATGTAGAGAAGATTTTTCTGGTTATTTATTTTATTTGCAGTATTATGAGACGTATTTTTTTAATTATGAGCTTTGTGTTGATGAGTTTTATCTTAAATGCACAAAATCTTGTTGTAAACCCCTCTTTTGAAAATATTGTTGGCACGCTGCAATGTAGTTGGTACACTACTCAAGCACAGTTTGATGATGCGATAGATGGTTGGACATGTCCAACAGCAGGTTCAACTGATATTTTTTCTATGAGTTTGGATCAATCCTGCTATTGTCATCCACTTTCAACTCATGCATCTTCACCTGGAAATCAAGTGCCACGAACCGGCGATGTCATGAGTCATGTAACGGTTTATGGCGATGGTGGTTGTACTCCATATCGTGAGTATTTACAAGGAGTGCTTACAACGCCTTTGACTGCCGGGCAAGATTATTTAATTGAATTCTATGTTAGTCTTGGTGATGAATCAACGGTGGCAACTAATAATATTGGTGTATATTTCACTACCACTCCTGTAAATAGCGGGAGTATGTGTGTTTATGATGTTACACCACAATTAAATAATACAACCATTATTACAGACGATCAAAACTGGACTTTAATTAGTTTTACATACACTGCTGATGCGGCATATACTAATTTTATGATTGGGAATTTTGATTATGATGTCGGCACAAGTACTTCTCCGCATACTGGTACTAACGGAACGGTTCGTTATTTTGTCGATGATGTTTCAATTACTGAGGAGGATAATGATCCTCCAACTTCAACTTTTACCGTGGGAACTCCGGTTTGTGTAGGTGAAAATTCGAACATTACTTATACCGGAACAGGAACTGCTGCTGCAACTTATCATTGGAGCTGGGATGGAGGAACAGCAGCTCCTGGAACAGGCCAAGGTCCTCATACTGTCAATTGGGCAACTTCGGGAGCTCATACTGTTTCGCTTTGGGTTGAAGAAAATGGATTGAATTCTGAGGTAACATCACATGTAATTACAGTGAATGAGGTACCTACTTCTGATTTTGTGATGTCCAATGTAGATTGTTTTGGAGATAATTCCTCTATTGTTTATAGTGGGTCGGGATCTTCTTCTGCAACCTATAATTGGGATTTTGATGGTGGAACCATTGTAAGTGGATCAGGACAAGGTCCGTATGAAATAAACTGGACAAATTCAGGGACACATACTGTGGAGTTAACAGTGGAAGAGAATGGTTGTGCATCTATGACATCTCACAGTCTTACCGTTCCTGCAGAATTGCAATTGACACTTGATCCAACTGATGCAACTTGTTTTGATGCGGATGATGGCAGCATTGTATCTAATGTTTTAGGAGGGACATCACCCTACTCGTATTATTGGAATAATTCAGCAACTAGCTCCTCCATTTCCGGATTAGCCCCCGGAAATTATGAACTGCAGGTGACAGATGATAATGGATGTGTACAAACTGCTATTGCAACAATTGAAGAACCAGATTTCGTGCTAATTACAGTAGGCGACGATCAGGATATTTGTTTTGGCGATAATGTTCAATTATCAGCATTTGCTGAAGGTGGAAATGGTAGTTTATCTTATTATTGGAATGATGGCAGTGGTTTCCAAGCCGGTGGAATGTCCGAAGTGTTTTCTCCTACTGCATCTCAGGTTTTCCAAGTGTATGCAGAGGATGCAAATGGATGCCAATCTGATATCGCAGAAATAAATGTGTCAGTTAGCCCATCTATGGCATTGGACTTGACAATTGACCCCATTTCTTGTAATGAATTTTGCGATGGTAGTGCTACCTTGATTGTCTCTGGTGGTATTTCTCCTTATATTTACTCGGGCGATATGACATCTTCTACTATACATAATTTGTGTCCTGGAGTTTATAATGTAACAATAACAGACAATAATGCCTGTGAAATTGATACATTTTTTGTACTCAACCAACCATCTCCAATATTTGCAACAGTGTATTCAGAAGATGCTTCTTGTTATGGCAGTCATGATGGGATGGCATTTGTATCTGCTAATGGAGGTACGCCTCCATATTCATACCACTGGATATCAGGTGCAAGCAATGATACGGCAATTAACCTTGGTGCTGGGGTTGCAGGAGTAACAATTACCGATAGTAACGGGTGTGTTTTTACGGAATCTGCAATGGTTGGGCAACCGTCAGATATTATTATTCAGGGACTTGGGAATCGTCAAATATGCATCGGTGGTACGGCTACAAATTCAATTGCAGTAACTGGAGGCACTGCACCTTATTCATTTGAATGGCTAGGAGACGATGGACTTGAATGGTATGGTAATAATTTATCAGTATCTCCCGATGAGATAACAACTTATGGTTTAACCGTAACCGATGCAAATCTGTGTACGAAAACCGGCTCAATGACAGTAAACGTTTTTCCTGAATTGAGTTTTTTAAGTTTGCAAGCTGATCAAGACTCTGTTTGTAAAGGAGAATCAGTAACAATTTACGGACAAGTTGAAGGCGGAAATGGTGGTCCGTATGAAGTTTCTTTTGATGATCAAATTGTGGGCTTCCCTTATGAGTTTTATCCGCAAAATTCAGGTTGGCATTATCTTCGCTTAGCAGATGCTTGTGAAACTCCAGCAGCACGCGATTCCATTTATATCCATGTCTGGCCAGCGCCGCAAAACAATTTCATATCCAATAAAGTTGCTGGATGTCCAACATTAAATGTGCAATTTACAGAAATTAATCCCGATACAGGGAAAGCATATTTCTGGCAATTTGGAGATGGAGGATTTGCTTATAGTCAACAAACATATCATCTGTATGAAAATTCTGGTTGGTATGATGTCCGCTTGACGGTAACGGATGAAAACGGATGTAAAAACATAAAAACAATTGAAGATATGATTCATATATATCCGGTTCCGGAAGTTGACTTTTATGTTGAACCTAACGAAATAAGCATGCTTAATCCTCTGGTTTATTTTTATCCGGTTACGGCAAATACCGATAGTTTATATTGGTATTTTGGCGATGGAGATTCTACGGTAAATAGCCATTGGGGACCAAGTCATTATTACGATGGTATAGGTAAATTTGAAATTGAGCTGTATGCAACCAATAATTTCGGTTGCGAGAACACAATTCATAAAAATATTAATGTTCGAGAGTATTTTACATTTTATGCGCCAACAGCTTTTACTCCAAATTTTGATGGGGAAAATGATTGCTTCTCAGTTTGCGGAGCAGGAATAGATCCCAATGATTTCTCCTTAATTATTTATGACAGATGGGGTGCTCCGGTTTTTGACGTGAATAAATACGATAAGCGCTACAACTGTAATGGATGTGGCGAATCTTCATGGGATGGAACCATGCAGGGTAATGTTACAAAAGGGGATGAGTTATTGCCATCAGGTGCCTATACTTGGATTTGTAAATATAAAGATTTGTTTGGAATTGAGCATTTTGAGCAAGGTGTCGTTCGTTTAATACGATAATAACAGATGTTATTTTAAATATACTGTTGAATTCATTGTGAAAATTCCCTTGTTTAATTCTTTTATACCAAATTAATTTCAAAACGCATGATTTATATCGCGTGTTTTGATGTTAACTTGGTATTAGTAATAATTTTTCAGATTTTGATGCGAATCCCTTAAAAAGTATTTATTTTGTCTGCTGATGAAAAGACAATTTATATATGGAATTCTTGCCGCAATTACTTGCTTTACTTTGTCTTGTCAACATGCCTCTGATGCTGATGAAAATTCTGCATCTCCTACGGGAAATCAATTTGCAAACGGATTTCAAATTAAGCATGTAGAAAATGATGTTTTGCTGACAGTGAAAAACCCATGGCAAAATGCAGAAGATATTACATACGAATATTGTTTAAGCCGTTCGGGGAAAGGGAAGAACAGCATAAAAATACCAGTTCAACGGGTTGCCTGTATGTCAACAACGCATGTTGCATATATTAATCAGTTAGGGCATGCCGACAAAATTATCGCGC
Organism: Bacteroidota bacterium; assembly: GCA_034658655.1. GTDB lineage: Bacteria > Bacteroidota > Bacteroidia > Bacteroidales > ML635J-15 > JAQIBY01. The sequence continues at coordinate 6,352 of JAYEFQ010000006.1, read as the reverse complement.
TAAGCGGAACCGACTATGTGTACGATGAAAATATACGTAAACGCATTGAAAATAAATCTGTAAAGGAGCTTGGCTTTTCTGAAAACATGAATCTTGAAACATTGATTCAGTTAAAACCTGATGTGCTGTTTGCATATGTGATTTCTCCTGCTGAACTCCCGCAATTGCAACAATTGCAAGAGATGGGAATACCTGTGATTATGGTTGGTGATTATCTTGAGCAGCATCCGCTCGGTAAAATGGAATGGATACGTTTTTTTTCTTACTTTTTTGATGAAACTGACCGTGGTAACGCTTTCGCGGATGAAATTATTGAGTCCTATTCTGACATGAAAAAGCGCAGTAAATTGATGAAGACTAATCCTATGGTGATGCTTAATATTCCATGGCAAGGTGTGTGGTGGACACCCGGTGCGGATTCTTATATGGCACAATTTATCCGTGATGCGAGTGGACGCTATTTGTTTCAGGATTTGAAAGGGAATGAATCTCAAGCTGTAGATATGGAAGTAGTGTATCAGCGTGCCTCAGATGTGAATGTTTGGTTGAATCCGGGAAGTGGAAATACGAGAAGACAAGTGTTTCACAGCGATAATCGTTTGCAGTATTTTGAGAATTTCGATTCAATACGTATTTATAACAACAACCGAAGGGTAGGTGAAAATAGCAATGATTTTTATGAGTCAGGTGTGTTGCGACCAGATTTGATTTTAAGCGATTTATACCGTATCTTTCATGCAGAAAATCTAAATTCGGATAGTTTAACGTATTATCAGATATTAAAATAGAAGTTCCCAATAGTGAAACCCCAAAATAAACATATTATCACAGGCAGTTTGCTCATTTTGGCAGTCTTATTTTTAGCTGTAACAGATATGTTAACGGGAAGTGTTGAAATGCAGTTAAAAGATGTTTTTCGCTTTTTTAGCGGGAGTGCAGACGGCTCAGAAATTTGGTATGACAGTTTTCGATTATTTCGAATCCCTCGTGTGATAACGGCAGTCCTCGTCGGAGCTGGCTTGTCTGTCAGTGGATTACTGATGCAGTCGCTTTTTCGCAATCCACTCGCTGGACCTTATATTTTGGGAATTTCATCGGGTGCAAGCCTTGGAGTCGCAATTGCAGTGCTTGGTGCCGGAGCTTTCGGTGTCGGGATTATACAAAGCGGAATGTCTGAACTTTGGCTAGTAATCAGTGCAGCCGGTGGAGCGTTTCTTATTATGCTGCTCGTTGCTGTCATTGCTATTCGCCAACAAGATATCATGACTTTGCTGGTGTTAGGCGTTCTCATTGGGTCTGCGGTATCTGCGATTGTTGGATTACTGCAATATATGAGTCAAGCGGGTGAGTTGAAACTTTATCTGCTTTGGACAATGGGAAGCTTACGCAGCGTGTCGCTTCAGGATTTAAATTATCTTATTCCCGTTATTGGAATCGGTATTTTAATGGCATGGCTCATATCCGGAAATTTGAATTTGTTATTACTCGGGGAAGATGCAGCTCGCTCGCTGGGTGTGCGTATTCAAGTAACTCGTTTTGTGATTTTTGTTTCAGTGTCGTTGTTGGCAGGCGGGATTACAGCATTTTGTGGTCCGATCGGATTTATAGGCATTGCCGTTCCTCATATTGTCAGAACAATTTTCAAAAGCTCTGATCATCGATTATTAATCCCCTGGAGTATCATTGCAGGTGCAGGTATTATGCTTGGTGCAGATATATTGAGTAATCCAGGAGGCGGAAATATGATTTTACCAATCAATTCAATTACTGCGCTGATTGGAATTCCTTTTGTGATTTGGTTGATAATTTCTAAACAGAAAAGCTTTTTTCAATGAAAAAATCTCACACAACATATCTGAAAGGGCAAAACCTGACAATGGGATATCGGCATTCTGGTAAAACCGAAATTATCCTTGAAAATTTGAATTTGCAAGCGAATGCATCTGAATTAATCGGATTAATTGGACGCAATGGATCAGGGAAATCTACTTTATTGCGCAGTTTGATGGGAATGTTGCCATTGATGCAAGGTGAATTATGGCTTTCCGATCAGCCGATACAAGGGTTTACGCCAAAACAAAAGGCTAGGAAAATTGCTTATGTTGAGGCTTCTGCAAATTTGCCTGGAAATCTTCGCGTGCATGAAATTGTTGCTTACGGAAGATATCCTTATGCTTCATTGCTTTGGAAACAAGATGTTAAAGCCAAATCGGAAGTGCAGCTTGCAATGGAGCAAATGGATGTTTTGCATCTTGCTGACAGGCAATTGCATCAAATATCCGATGGAGAACGACAACGTTGTATGCTGGCACGAGCATTGGCTCAGGATACTCCTGTTATTTTACTTGATGAACCGGCTGCACATCTTGATATCGCCAATCGTTACGAGCTGATGAAAATGTTGCGAAAACTCGCCGATGAGCAAAATAAGTGTATTATCATGTCGTCACACGATTTAGATATCATGTTAAATTATACGGATAAATTGTGGCTTATTCATCAAAAAAATATTATTAGCCAAGCGCCTGAAGATATGGTTATTGAAAATAATATTGATTTGCTTGTCGATGCTTCAAATTTGAAATTTTCTATGGAAAATGCAAAATTTCAAATGCAGGGAAATTCACGCGGACAACTGTGCCTGAAAGGGAATGGCCTCGTTTTTCAATGGACAAAACGTGCTTTGCAACGCATTGGTTTTGAAATTAAATGTAACAAATCAGAGGGATTAAACGTTATTGTTAATGAATGTGACGAAACAACGGAATGGAATATTGAATTTCCTAATCATTATGTAAGCAAAGCATTTAGTATTGAACAATTAATTGATATTTTAAAAACAACGAATTATGAACGGACTTAAAAAAGCAACAGCCTATATTTTAGTTTTCATTATCATTATTATGACAGTGCTAGCTATTCTCGGAATCTGGGATGTTGTAAATCTCGAAAATATACTGAGAAGATCATTGACCTCATTATTTGTTATTTTTGTTTCATCGGTTATCATTTTATTTATTTTCTCGGTCTTGATAAAAGATGATAAACAAAAATTATCTGGTAAGCGCGATTCTGACCAGTTTTAGGTGTTGTTACGAAATAAAGTGAATAGAATAGGCTAAAAGAACGAATTTAAATCATCAAGTTATTTTGGAACAATTCCTTAGTATAACTTTATAGACTTTACGAACTTTACAAACTTTCTATTCTTGTCTCACTATTCAATGTCGAAGCTTTTTTCCACAAATTTAATATCATAATTTTCCAATTCATCTAAAATCGGATTATATAATTCTGGAATTACAGGAACATGTACTCCCGGTTTGGTGAATGTTCCACTTGCTAGTAAGCATGTTGCTATAGCTGCCGGAGTTCCAACTGTAATTGCCATTGCTGTCTCGGCTTGTGATTTACCAATGTATGCAAAGCTGCTGGTAAGTCCTTTTTTCTTCCCATCTAGTTCATATTCAAACTGATGCTGCATGACAATCATATCTTTATCCTGAGGTTCTAATGCCCATTTCTTTTCAAGTAATTTTTGAAGAATTTGTGCAGGACTTGCATTTTTCATACCTATTGGGGTGTCATCAAAAATGCCGAGCCATTCTAGTTTTTTCATGATTTCGTGATTCCGATCAAATCTCATGAATTCACATAATTTATCTTCAACTTTCTTTTCAGGGTGGTAAACTAAAAATGCATTTATAAAATCACGATAGGACGTGTTCTCATCCCCTTGGTAAATTGTATTGTCATCCGTCATACCCAGTTGAACAAACACGTTCCATGCTTTTCCATAACCAGGACGACGCATAGTTCCGCGGAAAATAGTTGGGATGTCTTGCAACCCGTAAGTTTCACGGTAAGAGAGTGAGTCACGATTTGCATAAATTTCAAATTTTCCGTAATCTAAAACTTCTGTAATTTCTACGCGACTAAATAGTTGTGTGTAAGGGATGTATTTGTATTGTCCGTTACGAATAAAGCATGCAGTACCCTGTCCTGCCAATACAACATTTCTCGGATTCCAAGTGAATTTATAATGCCAAGGATTATTGTCATACTTAGGGGCAACCAAACCGCCTGTACTGCTTTTAAACAAAGTGAGTTTTCCACCTGAATTCTTGATATTATCAATTACCCGCATTGCTGACATATGGTCAATACCTGGGTCAACACCTAATTCATTAAGGAAAGTTAATCCTTTCGCTTTTGCTTCAGCATCTAAGGCTTTCATTTCCGTTGAAACATAGGACGCGGTTACCATGTGCTTTTCAAATTTTAAACATGCACGCGCAATTTCAATGTGAAAACATGCAGGCAGCATGGAAACTGCAATGTCACAACCTTTCACTTCAGTCTCAATTTGTGATGCATTACTTACATCAAAACAAAAGGCTGTTCCTTTTGGGTGCCCGTTAATTTTTTGCTTGGCAAGCGATTCGTCTAAGTCTCCAACACGAATTTGCCAATTTTTACTCTCTGAATAACTCAGAAGATAATTAATCAAACTTGTTGATGATAATCCTGCTCCCAGAATAAGTATTCGTTTCATACAATTATTATAATTATTTTATATAACGAAATTATAACATCATTTTGTAATAAAAAACAATAATTGTCACTTATTGTAATTTTTTATAACACATTTTTTGATTTTGTTAGTTTGCAGATTATGTTATGCCGCATTATTCATGCGGGTTAATTTCCCCGTAGCACTTGCTTTGCTTATTACGGAGAAGAATACTGATTCTGATAGTTTCATGAAAAATTCAAGAACTTTATTTGAAAATAATAATGAGTATCATATTCTATTTATGTCTGACACAATCAATAATATAAAAATGCTTAGTACATGACAAAAATACGAAAAAATAACATTTAACAAACTAACTGTTAATAACTTACAGTGTTTTTGTTGATAATAATAAGTCCGAAAATTAGAATAAGACTTTGATATTCAATCTGTTAGTTGCGACAACTAAAGCGCAAATTAACATGAATACCAAGGTCAATTACAAAACTAATGAATTAGTTTCAATTCTCAGTCAGAAAACTGGATGGAATCTTGCAAGAGTAAAAAATTTTGCTGCATTTATTTGTTCTTTGTGTAAGTTTCAAACTGTTTGTTATGTTAAGCTTGCTCAAGATTTGAGCCCAAATGCTAAATTCGAATCGGATTTAAGACGAATACAAAAATTCTTTGCTGAGTTTATTGTGGATTCTGATTTAATCGCTAAGATTGTTTTTGCTATATTACCAACTGAACCGCCCTACCGCTTAAGCTTAGACCGTACGAACTGGAAATTTGGAAAAACGGTTCTACTGCAAACTTAGTGGAAAATATTTATTTCAGCAAAAAAAGAGTTTATGGAGAAAAGATTAATAGATTTTATCAATTTAACACTTAACTTTGGCGATGATTGGGTAGTAACAGAGCTTGATACAGACCATAAGGAAAAGGAAGTTTTCATTTATCTTGAATATAATTCAGATATTTACGAAGATCCCAAAACTTTAGAACCCGCCCGTTTATATGATCACTGCGAAATGCGAGAATGGCGCCATTTGGATATATTGGATTACAAGAGCTACATTCGTTGTCGTGTGCCAAGAGTTAAGTGTAATGATGGTAAGGTTCGTCAAATATCTTTAGGTTGGTCTAATCAGCATGATAGGCATACATTTCATTTTGAAATTCGAGTAATCAATTTGCTTAAGATAACTAAGAACCAGAGTAAAACAGCGGTTTTTATGAATTGTAGTTTTCGCTTGGTAAATCGAATCATGCACCGCTGTACCCAACAAGGAATGGAGCGTAGGAATCTTTCGCATGTCCCCTTTGAACATATTAGTATCGATGAAAAAGCCTACAAAAAGGGACATAAATACATGACAGTAATCTCTCATCCTAAAAGTGGTGTGATACTATAAGTTGGAGAAGGTCGAAATACTTTATCAACAGAAAAATTATTGGAAAAAGCCTTTATAAAAAACCAGTTAGAAAACATTAATACTGTTAGTATGGACATGTGAAAGCCTTATATGCAATCCATTGAAAGTAATGCACCTGATGCAGAAATCGCATATGATAAATTTCATTTAATTAAGTATCTTAACGAAGCTATTGACAAGATTAGACGAGAGAAGTGTATAAAAATGAAATGTTAAAGAATAGCCGTTATATACTGCTTAAAAACGAACAGAACTTAACCGGCAAACAACAAATAAAGTATCAAATGATTAAAGACTCAAATTTCGAAGTAACAAAAGCAATGAATGTCCGTGAAAACTTTAAATCACTTTTTGATTATTGTCATGATGAAAAAGGTGCTATCGAAATACTAAAAAA
>JAYEFQ010000005.1:0-7155 GCA_034658655.1 Bacteroidota bacterium | reverse complement strand
CAGATTCATGCTTTTTACACTTGATGAGATAATGTTTAGGTCAATTAAAGAAATCAGCTGTCCGAAAACGGAAGTTCCAAAAAAATGTGTAGTTTTATCCATTGTAGTTTGTCTTTTTGATGAAAAACAAAACTACAAAAAGAGTTGGGAAGATATCACTATCTTCCTGCTCTTAATTTTTTATCGGACAACAGTGAATTATTATGAAAAAATATTGTACATTACTTATTGTAATATTTATTTCCTGTTTTAATAGCTATGCCCAATGGTTTGCTGATATTCGGTTAGGATATTCTGTCCCTATAGTTAATGAGCCGAAACCATTAATTAATAATACTATGTATTATAATCACAATGCAGTGTATGGTTATGGTGAAATATTTATGGCTCATAATATGGAAACAGATGATTATAACGATTTGGGTGAAAATATAACGGCATATTATGTTTTAAACTCAGGTAGCAACTTTAGTTTTAATTTTGGGTATCAGTTTTCTAAAATACTTCGTATATCGTTCAATGGTTTTTATTTAAACAGTTCATTTTTACCTTATGAAAAAATTAAAAATGATCAATATATATTAACTAATAGTTTTGAAAATACTATTAGTTTTTTCCATCTCTACGATGATTCAAAAAGAATAGCATTCACTCAGTTATCAATTGATTCCAGATTACAGCAGTTTTCTCCTTTTATAAAAATTGCTCTATACAAAAAAATTAACAAATGGAATTTTTCGGTTTATTTAAATCAAGGTCTATCTTTTTATTTTATAAAAAAGCATATTGAAGTATTATCTCATTCCTATGAATATAGAGATAAACGAATCATTGATGAAAAATACAATAAAATGTATAAATACACAGGACAAGGTGGGGTTCAGTTATCATATCAATTAAGTGATAATATTGAAGTTTTTTCAGATATATCTTTCTTATATATGAATTTCACACCAGACGAAGGATTCATTACATATAGCAGTAATGTTAATGAACAATATGCTGAATCAATTGATATCTGGGTAACAAATAATAGTGAATCTAATGAAAAAGAAGAAATAACTTATATAAGGACTGAAGACTATAATCACCGATATAGAAAAATAACTCATTATAAAAACAATGCCTTAAACTTCTCCCTCGGCCTCCGCTACTACTTCGGTTCTACAAAAATCAATGGTAATGATGAATAGTTGTTTAGCACGTAATTTTATTTCCCAAACCCCAACAACTATCAGCGCTTGTCCGCCTGTCCGCTTTTTGGCAGGTAATAAAATTGTAATTGATGGTGACCTTCAGGATTTACATTTCAGAATTTTGAATGCGCAAGGACAAGAAATAGCATATCACAATAGAAAAAATGTTTTACCGGGAAAATACCTGTTTCGTTTTGATGTAAGCAAATATCAACCCGGCATATATTTTATCAGCATAAATTTGAATAATCAAAACAATACACAAAAAGTTATTAAACAATAAGTTTATGAGAAAATATTTGTTTATTATCCTTTTCATTTTCTCTGTCAATTTTTATAGCGATGGGCAAGTTAAATATTCATCAGAATTTAGTTGTGGTACAAGTCGTTATAATTATATTGACCATGGATTAGGTAATGTTTCCCCAACTTTGTACATTATGTATTCTTTTGCTTCATATTTTGGTGGTTAACACCTGGCCTACAAGTGGCTTTTTTGCCGGAGCATGAAAAAAATGATCTGGAATATTCCAAAAAAATGTTCATAGATTTACCAGTAACCCTCGGCCTCCGCTACTACTTCGGTTCGTCGAAAAATACAATGGGGCTTTAGCCCTGATATGCTTTTACGAATTATAATTGATAAAATAGTCCACTAAATTTGCAGTAGTACCAACTTTATTAATCAGATATTTCCAAATGAAACGGAATATCATCCAGAGCTTGCTGCATATTTTTCTCGCTCATTTTTCGAATAACAAAGGCTCTTACTCTACCCAAAGGATAAGGATACTCATCGTCATTTGAAATTGTCCAAATAATTTCTGTCCCCCCGGTTTGCTTTTCAATTAAGCGAAAATCAGATTTCAGAACTTCGCTATTTTCAGTAAATTGCAATTTCTGTTGAATTTCAGTTGGACTCTCAATTAAACACATTTCGATATAACCACTCCCCTGTTCTGGATGTTTCCATGACAGTTTATGTCCGTGAGTAGCTTTCTCATGCTCAATTTCGAACTGCATTCCTTCGTCCATCCATGGAAACCAATCTGTCCATTCATAGAAATCGGATAGCTCAGAAAACAGCAAATCAATATCGGATTGATAGGTTTTACTCTTTTGAACATGTAATTCAGAAGGTAAACTTAAAGCCCATAAAAAAAACAGCGCAATTGCGATAAGCAAACCGAAAAACGTATATTTTAATGAATGCATAGGCTAATTTTTTATATTGACAAAACGCTTAATTACAGACACATGCAGCGGAAACTCTTTCATCAATTGCACAGGATCTGCAATTTCAAAATCATCAAAACTGAATCCGGGACTTACTGTACAACCCGATAAAACAAAAGTATCTTCTTTTTCTGATAATTCTGCGGCAAACCATGTTCCGGCAGGCACAATTTGGCATGGCAGTGCATCAGCATCATATCCGAGCTCAAGCATTGTATAGCTTCCGTCGGGCGCAATACAATGAATTAATATATTTGAATTTCCATCATAATAATGCCATAATTCATCGGATTTAATTCTATGGAATGCTGATTTGTTTTTATTTTCCAGCAGATAAACTATTCCTGTTGATGCTGCTCTTTTCTCTGCCCAAGACACACTCAAATCAAGTTTACTACGATATATTTCCTTATAAAACCCACCTTCCGGATGCGGCTCCATGTGGTATCTTGTTTTCCAAAATGATGCAGAATGCACAGATTTCATTACTTTTGCAATTAATTATGATAAACAAACAAAAATCAAAGATAGTGAATTATGCGTCATTGGTGAAATTCAGCCATAGCATATTCGCCCTGCCTTTTGCCGTTACCGGATTTTTCATGGCATCTCACTATTATGCATTCAATTACGAGTGGATAGAATTATTGTATGTAATATTATGCATGGTTTTGGCACGAAATGCAGCAATGGGCTTCAACCGCTGGACAGATGCAAAAATTGATGCAAAGAATCCGCGCACAGCTCAGCGTGAAATTCCTGCAGGAGTAATTAAACCGCGCCACGCACTCATTTTTGTTATTATCAATGTGCTTGCATTTTTTGTTGTTTGTTTTTTAATTAATCCATTAGTTTTTGCTTTATCGCCAGTTGCAATCCTCATTGTGCTGGGCTATTCCTACACCAAACGCTTTACCGGATTATCACATTACATTTTGGGATTGGGATTGGCAATTGCACCAACGGCAGCATTTCTTGTCGTAAGCGCAGAATTCAAACTCTTGCCTGTACTGCTTTCAGGAATGGTATTATTTTGGACAGCCGGTTTTGACATCATTTATTCCTTACAAGACGAAGGATTCGACAAAGCAAAAAAACTGCACAGTATTCCGGCAAAAATCGGCAGAAAAAATGCGTTGATTTTATCGGCAGTAACTCACTTATTCAGCATTTTTATACTTTTTATAATCGGATGGTTTTACATTCCTGATTTATTGTACTGGATTGGTGCTGCAGGATTTAGTCTCTTATTAATTTACCAGCATGTAATTGTTACGCCGAAAGACATTTCACGAATTAATCTGGCTTTCGGAACCCTCAACGGCATTGCAAGTATAGTGTTTGCTTTCTTTTGCATTTTAGCAATGATCAAATAAAAAAAATATCCAGCGAAATAAACGCTTTATGTGAAATTCAAATTATACCATGTATTAATCAAAATTGCAAGTATAATGCCGATGTAAATTCAACACCGATAGGCGAAGCAAAACGTAGCCTATCGGCAGTTTTGAATCACAATCGGTATTAAATCAGTCTAAGTCAGTTGTTCTGAAACTTATACAACCTCCCATACTCGTGCCTGCTGAAAAAGTCTGTGGGGCTCCATATTCACTGCGGCAGGGCGTAGCCGAATTAGCTTTGTGCAAATAAAAGCCGCACACTTGCGCAAAGAAAAAGTGTGACCAGCGAAAACGCCTTTTGATTGCTGCAAGTGCGGCTTTTTTTGTGCAAACTAGCAGGCGAAGACCGTTTGCCGCCCAAAAAATTAAAAAAGACACGGAGTCAACTACGGTTAGTTCCGTTACATCTTATACCATTTATTAATCAAAAAAATACCGGTATAATGCCAATGTAGATTCAACACTGATAGGCATAGCTTATCGGTGGTTTTGAATCACTATCGGTATGACAGGTGGGAATGGCAATTGGTATAGACCCATAAATTTGTTAGTTTTGCAATCGACTAAAAACAGAAGACAATGAAAATTTCGTTGAATTGGTTAATGGATTATATGCCCCTGAGCATTGAAAGGGAGGATTTACTGCATCATTTAACAGATATTGGATTAGAAGTTGGTGGCACGGATGATTGGATATCGGTAGCAGGAGGAATGGAAGGTATAGTTGTTGGAAAAGTGACTGCTTGTGAGCAACATCCGAATGCTGACAAACTAAAAATTACTCGTGTGAATGTGGGTGCTGACGAGGAGTTACCAATTGTTTGTGGTGCGCCGAATGTTACTGAAGGACAAACTGTTGTGGTAGCAACTGTTGGCACAAAACTGACAATGAACGGCGAATCGCTTGTGATTAAAAAAGCAAAACTTCGCGGAGAGGCTTCTTATGGGATGATTTGTGCCGAAGATGAAATTGGTTTGGGCGAATCACATGCTGGAATTATGGTTTTACCTGAGGATATAAAAGCGGGAACTCCTGCGGCTGAATATTTCAAAATTGAACGGGATTTAAGCATAGAAATTGATTTAACGCCAAATCGTATTGATGCAGCATCGCACTTGGGTGTGGCACGTGATTTAGCAGCTCGTTTGAGTTTTGAAGGGATTCCTACGGATGTAAACAGACCAGATGTTTCAGACTTTAAAGCAGAGAATCAGGATTTGACAATTCCTGTGGAGATAAAAAATCTGGAAGCCTGCAAACGATACACAAGCTGTACAATTTCAGGTGTTAAGGTGGAAGCATCGCCGCAGTGGTTGCAAAACCGGCTGAGAGCCATTGGTTTATCACCGATAAATAATATTGTAGATATTACAAATTATGTATTGCAAGAAACAGGACATCCGATGCATGCTTTTGATGCCGACAAAATTACAGGAAATAAAGTAATTGTTGAAAAACGCAGCCAAGGTGAAAAATTTATTGCTTTAGACGAAGTGGATTACGAATTGAATGCAGATGATTTGATGATTTGTAATGCCGAAAAACCAATGTGTATTGCGGGCGTTTTCGGGGGCATTGATTCTGGCGTAAAAACAGAAACCAAAAATGTATTCCTTGAGTCGGCTTGGTTTGATCCGGTACATGTACGCAAAACAGCACGTCGCCACGGACTGAATACCGACGCATCGTTTCGTTATGAGCGTGGTGCTGATCCTGAAATTACAATTTATGCATTAAAACGAGCGGCATTGCTGATTAAAACAATCGCCGGTGGAGAAATCAGCTCTGAAATTAATGATGTGTATCCTGAAAAGTTATTGCCTTTCCCTGTGGATATTCGTTTTGATTACATTAACCGATTACTGGGAGACACGATTTCAAAAGAGGATATCCGATTCATTCTCAATAAATTGGACATTAAAATAGAGAAAGAAACAGAAGCTAAACTTTCATTAAGTGTTCCCCGCTATCGTAACGATGTACAGCGCGCAGCCGATATTGCAGAGGAAATTCTAAGAATTTACGGATACAATCGGATTCCGGTTGCAAAAAAAGTCAATGCATCCATAAATATTGCGAAGGAAGACTCCAATGAACAATTGATGCAAAGCAGTTCAGATTTCTTGAGCGCAAAAGGATTTCATGAGATTATGAGTAACTCGCTGAGTAATTTAGCGTATTATAAGAAATTGGATGATGAAATAGATGTAAATAGCATTGTACATCTTGCAAATCCGGGCAGTTCTGAATTAAGCATTATGCGTCGTGAGCTGATATTTGGAGGTTTAGAATCTATTGCCAGAAATATTAATCATAAACAATCTGATTTAAAATTATACGAGTACGGTAAAATTTATTTCAAGGCAGGTGAACGTGACGATGCACATCCGGTGAATAATCATTTTGAGGAAAAACGACTCGGCATTTGGTTAAGCGGAAATTATCATGCGTCAAACTGGGCACAAACCGGTAGCAAGACAGACTTCTATCACTTAAAAAATACTATAAGTGCATTTTTGAAGGCATACGGTATTGACATAATTTCACTGAAACTGAACACATTAAACTCTAAACTTTTTGATTTTGGATTGGAATACAAACTCAAAAAACGCGCATTAGTACGTTTTGGACTCGTGAGTAAAGTTATCCTGAAACAATTTGACATTGAACAAGACGTTTGGTACGCAGAATTTAATACTGAGGGATTAAAAAGCGCAATCGACAAGGTCGAAAATCGTTTTAAACCGCTTGCTAAATTCCCTGCCGTCAATCGAGATTTGGCCCTGCTGCTTGATAAATCGGTAGCATTTGAAGATATACAACAAACTGCGATGCAAGCAGAACGAAAATACCTAAAGCATATTGACTTATTCGATGTTTATGTGGGGGAAGGAATCGCATCGGGGAAAAAATCTTATGCATTGAGTTTTGTACTTCAAGATGAAGAGAAAACCATGAACGATAAGCAGATTGATAAGGTTATGCAAAAGTTACTTAAAAGTTTTGAAAAAGCGTTTGATGCAAAAATTAGGTAAACGAAAAAGTAGCGCAAAGGGAAATTAAAGGGAGTTTGACGGGTAGGGAAAGTAACACAGAGAAACGCGTAGGGAAAGTAGCGCAAAGAGACGCAGAGGAGCAAAGTTTCGCAAAGGAAAATAAAGGGAGTTTGACGGGTAGGGAAAATACCGCAAAGGGGCGCAGAGGTGCAAAGAGGCGCAAAAGAAAATAAAGGAAGTTTGACGGGTAGGGAAAATAACGCAAAGGGGCGCTAAGGTGCAAAGAGGCGCAAAGAAAATATGAAAAGAGTTTGACGCGTAGAAAA
>JAYEFQ010000004.1:0-63012 GCA_034658655.1 Bacteroidota bacterium | reverse complement strand
AAGGTCAATAATTTTTCTTGTGAAACATTGTAATATTCTGCAAGTTTTACAACTTGAACTCTATTAAGTTTTCTTTCCCCTCTCTCCATTTTACTAATCATTGCAGTATCAATTTCAAGATAGGATGCAACTTGTCGAAGTAAAATATTTTTGCTTTCTCTAATATTTCTAAGTTCTTGTCCTAATTTCTTCATTGTCTTTCTTGCGACTTGTCAATAATTGTCAAAATTACAATTTATTTCCTTGTGAAGGATAGATTTTACTCTTTTATTTTTTAGGGTTGGATTTTGTGTTGGGAAAAAAATAAATGTGTAAAATGTGAGGTGGCTTTTCCTTATTTTCTTGTTGCAAATTTATCATTCGTGGGTCTCTGTTTTGCTTGTGCCTAACATCCGTGTAAAGTTAATATTACGTTTATTTCTGCATTGGCCTTGCAAAAAGGTACGTTTACCCTGCCATAATGGATGTATAAACGTACCTTTTTATTTAGCTGCTATTTTCGTACATATTATCAAGGGGGTTTCTAAATTTTATAAAATCGGTTTTTGCAACATGGGTGTAAATCTCTGTCGTTTTCGGACTGCTATGTCCAAGAAATTCCTGTATGTATCGCAAGTCTGTCCCGCTTTCAAGGTGGTGCGTGGCAAATGAATGCCTGAGCATATGTGGGGTTACATTTCTATTTATCCCTGCTCTTTTTGCAGATGCCTTGATAACTTTTAAAATACTAGTGCCACTGTATTGCCCCCCTCCTTGCCCTTCGATAATCCATTCGATTGGTCTGTATTTCTTATAATAATCCTTTAACAGCATAAGCAAATAATTTGACAAGCCAACATAGCGGTCTTTATTCCCTTTTGACCGTTGTATTTTTATTAACATTTGGTCCGACAAAATATCGGATATCCTTAGGTTCACTAACTCACTTCTCCTTAAACCACCAGAATACAACAAACTTATAATACATTTATGCTTTAAATTACTTGAAGAATCCACCATCTGCTTTATTTCGGAAACAGAAAGAATATTTGGCTTTGGCAAATTCCTTCTAGGCCTCTCAATATCAACATATACCTTTTCTCGTCCCAACACTTTTTCATAATAAAACTTTATCGCATTGATCCATTGGTTTTGCTGGCTGGACGAAATGTTATTGCCACGTATCAACTCCAATATATACTGATTTATTTCATCAACACTGATATCCTCCAATACCTTATTGGAAAAATACCCTGCAAAATCAATAAAATAGTTGATATAAGTCTTTTTTGTGCTTTCGCTATAACGTTTTATATCAAGAGCATCATAATAAGCTTGGGGGATATTTATTTTTGTTTTTACTTTAGCCTTTTTCTTTTCCTTCAAATCAACTGGTTTTGTCTTGTCTTTTAAAGACGAATAATCAATAAAAGCCTTTTCGTACAAAACCATATAAACTGTTTGTAATTTAAAATCCTCCTTATTAATATACCAAAATTTCTTGCTTTGACTCCACCTGACCCCGTCAAGTTTCTTTACATAGTTTATCAATTCCTGATTATACTAAAATTTCAAGGAAACAATTTTTGCCCCACGGTGGGTATCATTGGATAATACTATTCTAGGTTTGAACGTCAAGGAAAATCAGATAAAATTAGTTGAAAACAATTATAATAAAAAAAGGCTTAATGAGCAAATAATATACTGTTTTCTTGCAAACAATTAAGCGGTTTTCCCGAGTAATAACGATTGTGATTCAAAACTACCGATATGCTTTGCCTATCGATGTTGAATCTACATCGGCATTATACTTGCCATTTTGATTAATAAATGGTATAAAAAGCTTTTTACGGCCATCCCTATTCAGGCAATGACATTTTGAATTTACTTTTGTTTTTTGTCTATTGGGTTTTGATACTTACCCATCGGTACTTTCGTGACAATCCTCCAGCCGGCAAATTACTCAATCACTTTTATGGAATTCTCAGTTTGCATGTATCTCAGTCTCGTAACAAAAAATATAGGTCATATGAAACGAATTATTTTACTTACAAGCTTAATTAGTGCAATGATTATCTGTCAGGCACAACCAGAAACAATTTTACAAACAAAACCAGATCGCATTACCGTTTACACGAGCGCTGCTGAAATCCACAGAACTGAAAAATTCTCCCTTTCAAAAGGGATGCAGCAAATTGTTTTCGATAGTCTTTCCCCTCAAATTAATGCCAATAGTCTTCAAGTATCCGGAAAGGGGAATTTCACAATTTTAGACACTCATTTTCGCATGCATCAAATAAATCCACTAAACGCAAACTCAACTTTACCGCCAAAAATTCAAAGCGCAATTGATGCACTAGAAGATTCTATCAGACTTGTTAGCTATAGCTTACGTCCTATTACAGACCAATTGGAAGTGCTTAATATGGAGAAAAACCTTATGCTCAACAATCAATTGGTACGTGGAAATGGCGGAGACACAATTCCGGAACTTAAACAAACCATGCACTTTTTCCGCGACAAACTAAATGACATTAACAATCAAAAATTCTCACTTGAAAAAGAAAAATATCCGATTGACAAAAAACTTGCAGCCATGAACTCTCGTTTGAACAAATTAATAACCTATAATCAACGAAACGAAAATCAAGTGCAACAAGCAGTTCCACAAATTGTTGTACAAGTTATCGGAAATCAAAGCGCAACAGCCGAACTTGAAATCAGTTATCTTGTAAATAATGCAGGTTGGAGTCCTTCATACGATATCCGGGCAAAAGATGATGAAAGCATTAGTCTGATTTATAAAGCTAAAGTGTATCAAAACACCCAAAAAAACTGGGACGATGTTAAGCTCACCTTATCGACAGCAAATCCGCAACAACATCATCAAAAACCCAGCTTGCCAATTTGGTATTTGAATTATAATCAGCAATACAGAGCTATCTACAACGAGGGTCACAAGAGAGAGAGTAGAATTCCTACAGCTGCTCAAAATATTTCACAAACTAATGAAGTGGCCACTTATACAAACCAATTTGTGGAACAAACTGCAAATATGCTGAATTTAAGCTACGACATCGACTTAAGCTTTAGTATTTCAGGTGATGGGACACAGCATACAGTGCCTGTTTTGAACAAAACGCTGGGCAGTGAATTCACCTATTATGCAGCTCCTGCAATGGACAGAAATGCATTTTTACTCGCAAAAATTACCGATTGGAAAGACGTGGAATTACTATCAGGACAAGCAAACATCTATTTTAACGGAAAATATAATGGATTGACTCAGCTTTATCCACAAAATGTCAATGACAGCATTGAAATTCCACTCGGAAAATCACAACGAGTCAGCATTGACAGAAAAAAAATATCAGAAGAAACGGAAAACACCTTAGTGGGTTCTTTCGTAAAAAAAACCATAGAATATGAAATCAAGATTAATAATCTAAGTAATCAAACAATTAATTTAATACTTGAAGACAGAATTCCACTTTCAAACAATGATGACATTGAAGTAAAATTGCTAAAATCAGACGGTGCAGAATTCAATGAGAAAAATGCACACTTAACATGGGATTTAACAATTCCGGCGAATCAAAAGAAAACCATTAAATTCAGCTTTTGCGTAAAATATGACAGTAAGCAGAATTTAAATATTTTGTGTATTTCATAAATTCCTTATCTATTTTTCATAACCTAGAAACAAAAAGCAGGCTGTTCGTTTCCGGACAGCCTGCTTTCACATTTTATGGAAACGGAAATTAATTATTTCCCTATCATATCAAGACTACGTTTCACAAACTGATCGAGTGATTCGCCTTTCAACATATTGTTTGACAATAAAGCCAAATCTATCAATTGTTTAATCAGTTTTGTATCTTGACCGAAGCTTGAGAATTTTTCAGTTTTTATGCTGTTTTTCTCGCTTAACGATTTTTTCAAGCCTTCTAAGTTATCTTTCTCTTCTTGCGGTATTTCCTCATCTTTTTTCTCCTTATTCGCCGCTTCCTGCTCATTAATTTTCTGATTAACAGCCGTTATTTCCTCGTCAATTGTAGAAATATCATCACCAATTTTACTGTCTATATCAGTACTCAACTTGCCGATTAAAGGATGATTTGTGTTCAAAATCAACGCGTATGAATCCGGCAGATTTCCGTACATTCCGCCACTGAGGTGCGACATATCTTTCATGCGACGCATAAACTCATCCTGAGTAATCATTACCGGCATGCTGTTTTCGCTTAACTCTTCAGTACGTACAGAATAGCTGCTTCCTTTCGGCAGCTGAGTTTCAAACACTTGTTTCACATTCTCCTGAGCTTTTAGCTCCAACTTGCTTTCCGCTTTTTCATCTTTCTCAATCAACTTTTCAGCAACATCACCATCAACACGTACAAAGCGACTGTTTTCAAGTTTACTCTCCATGTGATTCAGGAAATGCGTATCCAACTGACCATCCATCAGCAAAACATCATAACCCTTATCCTGCGCATTTTTAATATGTGTAAATTGTGCGTCTCTATCAGATGAATAAAGGTAAATCAACTGCTTGTCTTTATTAGTCTGATTTTCTTTAACAATTTCTTTATATTCCTCAATGGTGAAATATTTTCCGTCCACGTTTCTCAACAAGAGATAATCTAACATTTTATCATAAAACTTCTCTTCTGTCATCATACCATACTCAACAAAAACTTTCAGATCATCCCATTTTTCTTCGTACAATTTTCTATCATTTTTAAAAAACTCGATTAACTTATCAGCAACTTTTTTGGTAATGTAACCTGATATTTTCTTCACATTTGAATCGGATTGCAAGTAAGAACGGGAAATATTCAATGGAATATCCGGAGAATCTATCACCCCATGAAGCATGGTAAGAAACTCAGGAACAATACCTTCCACAGAATCAGTTACAAACACCTGATTGGAATAAAGCTGAATTTTATTTTTCTGCATATCAATATTCTGACGAATTTTCGGGAAATACAAAATTCCAGTCAGATTAAAAGGATAATCCACATTGAGATGTATGTGAAACATCGGCTCATCCATCATTGCAGGATACAATTCGCGATAAAATGCTTTGTAATCATCATCTTTCAAATCTGCTGGTTGTTGTTTCCATACAGGATTTGAATTATTGATAATATTTGCTTCATCGGTTTCAATTTCTTTATCCTCTTTCCACTCTTTTTTCTTACCGAAAGTGATTGGAATAGGTAAGAATTTGCAGTATTTATCTAATAATTCCTGAATTTTCGATTCATTCAAAAACTCGCTGTTCTCATCTTCAATATACATGATAACATCAGTCCCGACATGCTCACGCTCAGCCTCTTTGAGTTTAAATTTCGGATCGCCTTCGCACTCCCAAACCACAGGTTGAGCATCTTTTTGGTAAGAGCGGGTAAGCACCTCAACTTTTTTACTAACCATGAAACTTGAGAAAAACCCTAGACCAAAATGTCCGATAATTGCGTTGGCATCATCTTTATATTTTTCGAGAAATTCCTCAGCACTGGACAAGGCGATTTGGTTTAGATATTTCAACACCTCATCTTCAGTCATACCAATTCCAAAATCGCGGACGGTTATTGTTTTCTCGTCCTTGTCAACAAGCACCTCAATGGGCTTTTGATTGACTTCTTGCTCCACTTCACCACGCTGAATGAGTGTATTTAACTTTTGTGTTGCATCTACAGCATTGGAAACAATTTCTCGCAGAAATATCTCATGATCAGAGTATAAAAACTTTTTGATAACCGGAAAAATGTTATCACTCGTAACTTTAATTTTACCTTTTCGCATCGTTCTATATTTTTATTTGAGGGGCTAAATAGCAAAGCATGTGCCAGTTCGCTTTCCCTGCCAATTCGGCAGTGAATTTGGCAAATATGTCATGAGTAGTGATTTTAACTAAAATAAAAATCAATTAAAATAGCGATTTACACAAAGAAAAGATTACCAATACCGATGCACAATTTCAAGTTGCTCCGACTGAAAAAGCTGTGTCGGATTGGTACCCGATGCACCTTCAGGGATAGGCAAATCCATTGCTTCGAAATAGCTTTCCCAATAAGGCAAAGGATTTCCAGACGTATCAGAAAATGACATGGGAATACTTGAAAAAACAGGTTGCAAATTATCATCACAATAGCTTACATAAATTAACTCACTGCAATAATATGCTTGGTTATCATGCGAAAACACTGAATCGTAAGGCATCCCAATTCGCAAGTGCGCATTTTCAACAGGGTTTTGCACCTCAACATCTGGTTTTAACCGGCAGGCAACAAGCAAAGGTTTTCCATCAGGAGATTTTGCTGACGCACTTAAAAATTGCGATAATGTCACTTTACGAACGCCATATTCAGGAACCGCTTCAATCACATACACAGCATTCCCCACTATTTCAACAATGCCAACATGTGAAAAATTGATATTTTTTGAGCTTTTAGTTGATTGAATAACCGCCTCAGAAAAAACAGAACTCTCACCTACCTGAAACAACAAATCGCCAGAAACAGGTTGGTACTCATCTGTATTACAAGCAACAAAAATAAACGCAAGCAAGCCAAGAATCAAAGTACTTTCCAGAATTAAACGCATGCTTAACGAGTTTATCGGATAATCAAGAATAAAAATGCGCCAAAAACACCGGCAGCTACCACAGCAACAAACAGGTTTCTAGCCAATCGAGCTTGTCTGTCCTTTTTATCGAGCTCATATTTCGCAGCCATTTTTTTAATTGTGGAGGCAATATACTCAAATGCATTATCATCTTTACGGATAAATAAAGCGGGAGTATAATTTCCAGCAGTAGGTTTAATATTCACATTAACTTTTCCTGAAAGCATTATCACCTCCGTCTCAGGATTATAATGCTTAATAATTGGCAACAATTCCATTCCGGTTTTTACATCTGAATCATCACCACTTTTGAGCAAATAATCTAAAATCACAATTTTTTGATTCCGACGGAATTTATTATCATGGATAAAATGTCTCATGAATTTTTTTCCAGAATTGTAGGTATGCAAATTATGGGGCAAATCTAACTGGAATCGTTTTCTAAAAAAATTCAGATAAATATCATCATCATCCACAAAATACACATCTATGACATAATCTTTGCTCATATTAAAAATTTGAACTTGGTTCACGATTCTCGAGCGCCTCTTTCTCTTTATCACGCTCATAATTAATTGCCCTTTCGGGATCAATATCTGACACAAAATACCAATTTCCTTTGTCAAATTCAAATGCATCGTAAGAATAATCCGGACCATAGTATTCATAATGTCCTTGCAGCTTAGGATCAGAGGGAGAAAGATGATCTAAAACAATAATATCCTGTTTTTCATTAAATCGCAAAATCATTTGTGTTTTAATGGAATAGGTAAAGACTGCCCTCAATTCACGTGATCTGCCAACCCGCAGCCGCTTTTTACCAAAATTCGGCAAATCATGTCTGTCAAACTCAAGGGTTTCCACAATTTTCTGTTGGGTTAAAGCATTTTGCCCGCGCCATCCCAATAAGGTATAAACCGTATTCTTTTTATCCGACTTTTCAATAATATCGTAATAAATTGCACCATACCATTCGGCATGACTGCTAAATTTTCGTTCCATTGAATCGCGCTCAATATAAAAATCCTTCAACTCATAAAGCAATCGTTTATCTCTTTCCGCTTGATATTGAATAAAACCATAGCAAGTGTGAGTCAAATCATCAAAAAGGAGATTCCAGGTAAACACGCGCAATTTTCCGTCGGGGGATTTTAATACAGAAACACGTTTAAGGGAATCAACGGGAGCATTCATACTTTCCGGATTTTCTAATACAGATTTCAAAATCGCCTTTGCTTCTTGATTTGCTTCGAGCTTATCTTCATCCTTATAATAACTTGCTGCATTAGATAGCAGTTCGTCAACTTGCTGAAGGTCATACAAAAGTTCTTGATTTTCCTGTGCAGATAAAAATCCTGACAAGGAAAAAATTAGAGTAAATATGAATGTTATTATTTTCATCATTAAGCAAACGTACAAAGTTCGTGCAATATTTTATTCCAACTCATCTAAAGCCTGATGAATAAGCTGAATTGTTTCCATTATTTGAGTTTCTGTAATTATCAAAGGTACTCCGATTCGAAATGCATTGGGTTTAAACAGGAATAAATCGGTAATAAACCCTATACGCGCGCCAATCGCCATCACTTTTGCTGCCTCTTCAGGAGTTTTCGTTTCAATGCCAATAAACAGTCCTTTCCCCCAGATTTTTTTAATTTTAGGATGATTTAAATGTGAAAAATACAAGGCTGCTTTTTCCTCAACCTGAGAAATTAAATCGTCACGCAATAAAATTTTCAAATTTGCAAGTGCAGCGGCACATGAAACGGGATGTCCACCAAAAGTTGTAATATGCCCAAGCATAGGATTGGTTTTAAAACTGTCCATTACCTGTTTATTTGCAACAAACGCCCCCAAAGGCATGCCTCCGCCAAATGCTTTCGCAATGCAGAGAATATCAGGAATTACGTTCCAATGTTCATAGGCGAACAATTTTCCGGTACGACCAAATCCGGTTTGAATTTCATCAAAGACCAATAAGGTTCCGGTATCATCGCAACGTTTTCGCAATTTTTTCAGATAATCATCATCGGGAATACATATTCCTGCCTCCGCCTGTATGGGTTCAAGTACAACGGCAGCAGTTTTCTCGGTAATTTGAGATAAATCGTCCTGGACATTAAACTGTAACATTCGGATATCGGGCAATAAGGGTCTATAATTGCGTTTAAATGTTTCATCGCCGAGTAAACTCAAGGCTCCGTGTGTGCTTCCGTGATAAGCGTTTTTAAAGGCAACAATTTCAGAACGACCTGTGTATCGCTTTGCGAGTTTCATCGCTCCCTCAACAGCCTCAGAGCCACTGTTTACATAATATACAGAGTTCAGATTACCTGCAAGGTTTTGAATTAATAATTCAGCGAGTTCCACCTGCACAGGTTGCACAAACTCACCGTAAACCATGAGGTGCATATGCTTATCAATTTGATCTTTTACCGCTTGCACGATTTCAGGATGATGATGCCCCAGATTACTGACAGAAACACCAGATACCAAATCATAAAAGGCTTTACCTTCCTGATTGTAAACAAAAACGCCCTCAGCCCTAACAGCTTCAAAACCCATAGGCGCATCAGAGGGCAAACCAAGATACTGCATGAATAATTCACGCATGCTTGCATTCTGCATATTAATTCATCAAATTTAAGCGATTCAACAACTCGTCTTTGTAAGATTTTCCGATTGGAATATAAATTATTTCATTTTTAACTTTCATGCTTATACGATTTCCAGAAATTTTTTCAATGTGATCAACATTCACAAAATACGAACGATGCACACGGATAAACCGGTCATTTGGCAACTCATTTTCAATTGCTTTCATTGTAAAATGAATCAAAACCCGCTTTTCTAGTGATTGCAAAGACACATAATTTTCTTGCGCCTCCACAAAAAGGATATCCGAAAATTTGATGCGAACCAAAGCAGAATTTTCCCGAATAAAAATCTCATCTTTTTGTTTAGACTCCACTGCATCATCCGATTCGGCCTGAGCTGTTAGTTTTTTATTTGCTTTTTCAACCTCTTCGACAGCACGCATTACCGCTTTATAAAATCGGGCATAAGTAATTGGTTTCAACAAATAATCTGTCACGTCATACTCAAATGCATTGATGGCGTATTTATCTTTTCCCGAAATAATAATCACTTTAGGATTTGTTCGCATATTCTCGAGCAACTCTAAGCCGGTCATTTCAGGCATCTCAACATCGAGAAAAACAATATCAATCTTTTCGTTTTCCACCAGTTCTGAAAGTGCAATGACGGGGTTTTCAAAAGCTCCCAATAAATTCAAGCGTTTTGTTTTCCTTACAAATTCTTCAACCAGTTTTCGGATAATTAAATCGTCATCAATGATAATACAGTTTAACATAGCCCTACTATTATTAATACTCAAAGTTAACACTTTTTTTCATACTCGACTTTATTTAACACTTAACTTTTTTTAATCCTTACCACCTAATTTGATAGGTTTCAGATTGTTGAAATGAGAGATGACAAAAAATTAACATTTGATGCAAAATGTCAAGTTTGCCAGTGCTATAACATTCTAAGGAATACGGTTCAGATTTCGTACAGTACAATCGGTTTTGAATTAAAATGTCTTTAGTTCTTCGGGCAATGGCATCTGCCGGATCAATCAAATTAACATTTGGGCCTGCAATTTTTTGAATTTCTTCGACAAAAAGCGGATAATGTGTACAGCCTAAAACAATTTGATCCACATTTTTTTTCAGCATTGGCAGAATAAGTTGTTGGAGCAATTCTTCCGTTTCAGTACTATGAATTTGATTGGTTTCAGCAAGTTCAACTAAGCCTCGTCCTTCTGCATAATGAATATTGACGTATTGACCATAGAGTTCATGTTTTTCTTTAAACAAATTCCCGCCAAATGTTCCTTTCGTTGCCAATACGCCAATACTACCGGTTTTCGAGAGCAAACTTGCTGGTTTAACGGCTGGCTCCATACCAATAAAAGGAAGATCAAAATTTTGTCTCAACGCATCAATCGCTGCGGCTGTTGCGGTATTACATGCAACGACCATTACTTTCACACCTTTTTCGATAAAAAATGCAGTGATTTTCTCGGCGCGATGAATAATTTCTTTTTCAGACAAATTTCCGTAAGGAGCATGAGCAGAGTCGGCAAAATAAAGGAAGTCTTCATTAGGCATCAGGTCAACCAATTGTTTTAAAACAGTCAATCCACCGACACCGGAATCAAATACCCCTATTTTTGCATTGCATGAAGTCATATCCAAAAATAAAAAAAGACCATTAAAAAAATGGCCTTTTCAAAAGTATTTATTATGAAGTTATAAACTTAATTTTGCTTTTACTTTTTTAGTGATATTGATGCTGTCGTCAGACTTATACAATAACATTGAGGCATCATATATGTAAGTAAAACCATCTTCTTCAGCAACATCTTTAATTGCATGACGAATTTTTTCATAAATCGGTTGCA
The DNA here is from genome assembly GCA_034658655.1 of Bacteroidota bacterium. Classification (GTDB taxonomy): domain Bacteria; phylum Bacteroidota; class Bacteroidia; order Bacteroidales; family ML635J-15; genus JAQIBY01. Next base: position 51,929 of record JAYEFQ010000004.1, on the reverse strand, counting down.
GTAATTCAGATTCTTTTGTTTGCAAATCTTGTTGTGCCCGCGTTTGGAAATTTTGTATGCGTTGTTGCAACCCGTTTAACTCCTCTTCTTTATCTTGTTTCATTGTCGCTGGCCAAGTTTCAGACTCTTCTAAATATTCATTGTACTTAGATTCCAACTCAGCATTCATCGTCATCAACTTATTTTCCAATTGTTTTGAATACTGTTGTAATTCTTGCTCAGCTTGTGTTCTGTCTGGCATAATCAGGAAAATCGAATCAACTTGTACGTGTCCCAGTTTCAATTTCTGCGCAGAAGCGTTGTTCATTCCAATTCCCACAAAAAGCAATATCATGCTTGCTAATAATCCAATACGTTTCATATTATTTAATTTAAATTTTGACAAATATAATAATTAATTTTTGTAACCCAATTTTCTCAACACATCATCACTTTTATCGTGTTTCGGATCTGTGTAAAGCATATTTAAACTATTTGCTGTATCAAAGATTACGGCGTAATTTCCTTCTTGTGCAATTTCTTTAACAGCGTTAAAAATATCATCCTGAATAGGCTTCAACAGTTCTTTACGTTTAGAAAACAGCATACCTTCACGACCGAAGTACTTTTGTTGCAATGCCCTCAAGTCTTTTTCTTTTTGGACAATTTCGTCTTCACGTTTAATTTTTTGTTCTTCAGTAAGAAATACTTTTTCAGCCTGAAAATCTTTATAGAGTTTTTCTACCTGATTTTTTGCTTCATCCACTTCGATTTGCCATTGTTCTGACAATTCGTCTAATTGTTGTTTTGCAGTTTCATACAAGGGAATATTATTCATAATATATTCTGTATCAACATAAGCATATTTTTGGGCATTAACTGCAAATACACTTAAAACGAGGGCGATAATGGTTACAAATATTTTTTTCATAATTTGATATTTTAATGATTTCAGAATTTTCTATGCAAATAACAGACCAAAATTACACTTATTAAAATTGTTGTCCAATAACAAAATGGAATTGTGACCCATTTACCCCTGTTTTACCTTCGACATTATCAAATCCGTATCCCCAATCGACACCAAGCATACCAATCATCGGCATGTAAACGCGGATTCCGAAACCGGCAGATCGCTTTAAGTCAAATGGATCATATTCCTGAAAACCGTACCATGCATTTCCCGCTTCGACGAAAGCAAGCCCATAAAAAGTAGCTGTTGGATTTAAGGACAATGGATATCTCAATTCAAGACTAAATTTATTGTAAAGGTTTCCACCGGCCTCAGGTGTTAAGGAATTATTTGTATAACCTCTTAACCCAATTGTTTCACGTCCATAAAGATTATATCCGTAAAGTCCGTCGCCACCAACTTGAAATCCCTCAAACGGGCTCGGGCCAACGTCTCTATTATAATGTGCAAGGAAACCGAACTCAAATTTTGAGTTTAATACAAGGGCTCTGCTTCCACCATCTTTTGAGCCAAACAAAGTCGTAAACCATGAGCCTGTAAATTTCCATTTATGGTATTCAATCCACTTATATTTATCGGTGGGATCCATTGTTGAATAATCCGCTGAACTCATTAATGAAAATGGTGGTGTTAATTCTAAACTCATGCTCAAATCGCTGCCTCTAGTTGGGAAAATAGGATTTGGACCGCTGCTTTTTCTTCCCAATACCGTTTTAAAATTAATGTTGTTAGAGCTACCATCGGTATAAATAAATCCAGACCACTGATAAATATTATAATTTTTATACCCTACTTCGGTGTAAAGCGTAAAGTAATCATCCGGCCAATTTAAACGTTGTCCAAGTCCTGCTGCCGCACCTGTTACAAAAAAATGTTGCTCTGTACTGTCAGAACCATAGGTTTGGCGTGAGTTATAAACCGAAACAGATAATGAATTTGGTTTTTCACCTCCTAGCCAAGGTTCCACAAAACTTACAGAATAAGATTGGTAAAATGGACCACTGGCTTGAGCTCTAAGACTTAATCGTTGTCCGTCACCAGCCGGTAATGGGCGATATGCTTTAGGATCGAAAAGTTTTTTAAGTGCAAAATTATTAAATGTCAAACCTAGGGTTCCAACAATCATTCCAGCACCATATCCACCACTGAGTTCAATTTGATCTGAGGGTTTTTCTTCGACAATATATTCTAAATCCACCACACCACGTTCTTGGTCGGGATTAAAATTAACATTGAGTTTTTCGGGGTCAAAATATCCGAGCTGCGCCAATTCGCGGATGGTACGTTGAATTTCAGAACGTTTATAAAGCGACCCAGGTCTAGAACGAATTTCACGCATAATTACATGATCATTTGTTCTTGTATTTCCATTGACGGATACCCTGTTAATTCTCGCTTGTTTTCCTTCGTAAATTTGCATTTCGAGATCAATAGAATCGCCCTCAACATTTACTTCAACAGGTGTAATATTTGAGAACAAATATCCGTTATCCTGATACAGTGTAAATACTCCGGCTTCACCAAGCAATCGTTCATCCAAGAATGTTTGATTATAAATATCACCTGCTTGAATACCGAGAGCCCTTGAGAGCTGTTTATCCGTGTATTTTGTATTCCCGACCCAGTCAATATTTCGGAAAAAATATTGTTTTCCTTCATCAATAACGAGTTTTATACCAATTGTTTTTTCGTCGTTATCATAAATTGAGTCTTTCACAATTTTCGCGTCACGAAATCCATCTTCATTATATTTAGTAATAATATTTCGTTTATCCTCTTCAAAGTCAGACTCAATGAATTTTGATGCTTTATAAAACCTCCACCATGCTTTTTCTTTGGTGTTTTTCATTGTTCTGAGGAGTTTCCCATCCTTTAATTTTTCATTTCCAACAATATTGAGTTCCTCAATTTTTACTTTTTCATTTTTATCAATATTAATGTAGAGGATAACCGAATTTGGCAAGCTAGTATCCTGCTCTTGCTGAACATTAACTGTGGCATTAAGAAATCCTTTATCAATAAAATAATCAATAACGCCTTTATCAATTTTCATCATGACATTTTCTGTCACCTGTAGTCCTTGAACAAGCTTTAAGTTTTCGCGCAAATCATCGGCTTCGCCTTTTTTCACGCCCTTAAAGGAAAATTTAGACAGTCGGGGTCGTTCCTCTAATTTAATATTAAGAAATATCCGATTGTTAATTACTCGATCAGCGACAATTTTAATATCAGAGAACAAACCTTGCTCCCAAAGTTTTTCAATTGCCTGAGTAATTTCTTCCCCTGGAACCATAATGGTATCACCTACTTGAAGTCCTGTTAAATGAATTAACACAACGGGGTCGAGGTATTTGATTCCCAGAACCTGTATTCCGCCAATTTCGTATTCTTTAGGGTTTGAATAATCAACTTTTGACAGTTCGTTCTGAATAGAAATCTGGGAGAAGGAGCTTATGCTCAGGCCCAGTAAAATTACGATATTAATTATGAGTTTCTTCATTCCTTCCGCGCTTGCTATAATTGTTCACTAGTTTTTCCAAACCTTCTCTCTCGTGATTGATAATCTAAAATTGCTTTATATAATTCCTGTTTCTTAAAATCAGGCCATAGGGTTTCAGTAAAATATAATTCAGCATATGCCATTTGAAAAAGCAAATAATTACTCAACCTCAGTTCTCCACTTGTACGAATAATTAATTCGGGGTCTGGCATATGTTTGGTAGTCAAGTACGATTTAAACATGTCAATATCCAAATCATTAATTGCTTTATTGTTTTGTTTCACATCTTCAGCAAATGCTTTAGCAGCCTGAATAATATCCCATTGTCCTGAATAAGATAAAGCAAGAGTTAAGCACATTCGTTTTCCATCGCTGGTTTCATGAATGGTTTTTTGCAGTTTATCATTCACTTTTTCAGGCAAACGATCTAATTCTCCAATTGCATTTAATCGAATTCCATTATCTTTCAATGTTGAAAATTCCTTTTGCAAACTATCCACAAGAAGCTTCATTAATCCGTTCACTTCATCTCCTGGTCGTTTCCAGTTTTCAGAGGAAAAAGCAAAAACAGTTAAATAATTAACACCTAGTTCTGCGCAGGCTTCAGTAATTTCTCGAACAGCTTTTGCTCCACTCCGATGTCCAAGTAAGCGAATGCCGCCTCTTTTCTTTGCCCAGCGCCCATTTCCATCCATAATAACGGCAATGTGCTCTGGTAATCGGTTAGTATCAATATTTTTTTTCAATTCTGACATAAAATCCTCACAAAATTAATGATATGCATGACAAACGAAGCCATTTATTTGAAAAGCATATGACAATGTAATTCCAGCATATGAATACCAGTCATCATTTGTCATAAACCCCAATTGTTTATATCTGTTTGATGCTGTTACGGGCACTCTTGCTTCTTCATAAATATCATAGTCTTCACCAGTAACGTCATCCAACATATCCGTATTTGTTTTTCTGAATGCCCACTCTGCGCCAAGTACAATATGTTCGGTTAAATTAATTTTAATTCCGACTGCTCCTGGAATAACCAATGCAAACTTATTTTGAGCATCGGCGGTATAACAGGCTCCAATTCCTAAATCAACATATGGTGTAAAAAACTTCTTTTTCACCTCCCCAATTTCATAAATCAGGAAATTAAACTCCACCTGAACTGCTCCTTCAGTAAGCTGAGTTTCAAAAGAAAAATTTCTAAGGTTTTGATATTGCCATCGTGAGTTTGCATCATCTCCCTGTATATGAGAATAAAATGCCCCAAACTTCAATGCAATTCTCGAGTTAAAATGTTGTTTGTAAAATGCACCGTAATTTAATCTAGGAGCATAAAAATGTTGAGTCCAGTTTATATCTCCGAGGTAATAAGTTCCACCTAAATGTACACCGATTTCTCCATATTGCTGTGATGATACAGGACTTGCTAAACATAAAAAAACAAATAGCCCCGAAATACTTCGGGACATTTGTCTTATTATTTTGTGTTTAAACATTGTCTTAATCATCATTTTCACAGCTCAAATGTACGAACGTCGCACTAAAAACGAAACGAGAAACAAAATAGTATTTTTGACTGTGATTTTTTTAGAACTTCGGCATACCACGACCTCTTGGGCGCAATTTGTATGTTACATTAATGGTCATAAACATATATGTATCATTAAATCGAGAATCTCCCCTCTGATTATATGGAGCTGCTCCTACCCAATCTTCAGAGCGGTCAGCCAAATCTTGAGCCACTGGATCGCTGAATAAAGCGGGATCAACATAGGTTGTACTCACATCGTCAATATAATCTGTCATTGCATAACGAGCGCCATATTCGAACCCAACTCCCCAGTTTCTATCGATAAGAAAATTCATTCCAAATCCGACAGGAATTGACCAAGAAATTCTTGCATATTTATCGCGTGTTGAAACGAGACCCTGTCCTTCGGTACCTAATGGTTGAAGTGCTACCCATTCGCCATCATACTGTGCTTTAGGATTAAACCAAAACCCATTTATTCCTGTGAATACATATAAGCTTGGTGTATTTCCTTTTCCACGGATACGACGCAAATCGTAACGATGTCCAAATTTTTCTTTTATGATATTATACTCAATATTGGCTCCAACTTCAACAATTGGTGAACGGAAAGAAAGATTTCTCTTATTTCTATAAACATCTTCAGTAGTGGCATCGTCTCCATATAGCCATCCATAAGAGACAGCTCCTTTCACGGAAAATGACTCGTTCAATTTGTAGCGATAGCCAGCGGTAAAAGCGGGGCGCGTATATACGATTTCGAAATCACGTACAAAATGAGTCCCTATTTGATCAGCACCACCAAGTTCACCAAGGAAACTGGTTCCACCGACACCAAGAATCACTTCCTGACGTAATTGTCGCCATTGTGATCCAAATTGTGCCTGAACAGATGACGCTGCAAGAGCTAAAACTATTAATGCAATAAAGAGCCGTTTCATATTTTAAACATTTAATTTACAAACATATAACATTGTGAGATGTTCGATATTAATTAAAAATTAATTTCTAATATCTACACCCCACATCAATTTTTTCTGTAAAGTGCTAAAATAATTAATATTAAACAATTTAACAAGATTTATTTGAAAATTTGCTTTTTTTATTAAAATATCTTCATAAAACACCCGGTTTACAGAACGATAATCGAGTGATAATTTTGTCGTTTTTCTCATTCCCTCAAGCTTTAGCCTAATGTTTCCTTTGTCAGACAAAACTAAAGGGCGTACCGTGAGATTGTGCGGAGCAATTGGAGTAATAATAAAACTTTCACTACCCGGATGTACAATGGGACCTCCACAAGAAAGCGAATAAGCCGAAGAACCTGTAGGCGTGCTAACAATCAAACCATCTGACCAATAGGTATTAATAAATTCGTCGTTATACCAAGCATGCACTTTAATCATTGAGGAGCTTTCGTGCTTTTGAATTGCAAGTTCATTAAGCGCAAAATTTAATTCATTAAAATCATTTTGTCCCGTATCAACTTCGATCAAGGAACGTTTTTCAATACTATATTCTTTGTTCATAATTTGATTCAATGCCTGCGGAATCATATCGACAGAAACATTTGACAAAAGACCCAATCGACCACTATTAATTCCTAAAATTGGAATGCCTTTATTTTTAATTAGCGTAACGGTCTCTAACAATGTTCCATCCCCGCCAATTGAGATCATCATATCAACATCGTCAAGTTCTGTTTCTTTATGAAACGTATTTTCACATTCTGGATAATAATGCACTTTTTCGCGAATAAAATTGGCAAATTGTTCATACACTATATAAGACACCTCATATTTTTTTAGCTCTTCAAAAATCTGAATTGCACTGCCATTAAATGATTTGTTAAATCGTCGTCCGTAAATTGCAATTTTCATGCTAAAAGGTTTTATAAATTGGTGATCGTAATGTGGCAAATATACCAAAATCTTTTTGATTTGTCATGGCAAAATGAAGTCCAATACTTCTATCATAATAAGTAACAAAATCCGCACCTATACCTCCACTGTATATCACCTGATTTTCAAGACATTGGCTTTCAAATGAAGTAGAAGAATTATCCACATAGGCGAAATCAAAAAATCCATAAGCATACATAGTAAAAGTAAAGGGCTTAAACTGTTCAAAAGGAATCAAATTATCAAACATTGGCTTGGCTTGATAAATCTTCATTCGCAGTGTTTCATTCAGCCCATAAACAGCATTTCCCGCAACCATACGATATTCATATCCTCGGGGATAAAATTCATTACCAAGCATATTTGAAAATAAAAAAGGAATACTTGCTTTATTCATTAAATGTGCTGTAAAATAAGCCTTTGATGCAAAACTCAATCGGAAATTTAGAGGTTGAAAATAATGAAAATTTACTTTTACCATGAATAGATTCACCTCAGATCGCATGACACCAAGTCCATGTTTTTCAACATTTGCGGAAAATAAATATCCATCAGTCGGATAGTATTTCACATTACGACGATCGACTTCATATTTCAAATAAAACGATAAAAATTTACTTTGATTCTCTTGCTGAAACAAATAATCCGATGCGATAGAATCCAACACCTCTCCGAATTGATAATTGCGATACTCAGCCATAAACTTAATGCGCTGATACAATTCAGGTCGGTAAGAATAAAGCAATCGAAAGCGATTTTCGGTTAAAAGGCTTTCATTCTCTGCAAACGCGTACTCAGGATAATTAGCTTCAAGTGCATACAATATTTTTGATTGTTTAAATCGGTCTGCTGAAATTTGAATCCCATGGCTTCTGTCTTTATCGATGCCCAGATTATCATACATAAAACCGAATTGCGAACGATATCCAAAACGCATTTTAAACTTCAAAAATTCATTTCGCCCGCGAAAATTATGTTTTTCAAAACTCAATCCATAATTCACACGTTTCCAATCCCTTGCATTCAAAAATGAGGCGAAATTTCGATCAGCATGCTCAAGAATCGGGTAAGCCCAGTAATACCATCTTTCCTGAACATCAACGAGTATCACAATTTGTCCCCCTGTCGTTTCATATCCAATATTAACTGCAACAAAAAGTGATGTGTTTTCAAGTCGTTGTTTCGCAGCTTTAGCCCAAGGTATAAATCCACCAGCAGGCAAATCATCACCTTCAGATATCCCAAGTTCATTATATATAACTTGCGCCTTGGTTTGTTCATTTCCATGAATAATAATTTTTTCAATCCGCTGTGCATTTGCGGCATTTGAACAAATCAATCCAATAAAAACGATAAAATATAACGCTAATTTTTGCATTTACACATTCAAGTAACTCAGAAACGACTCATATCTTTCTTGGAATAAGCGATTTTCAGCATCATCACTCAAATAAGATTCTTTAATGGTGTAATCAAATCGCACGAAACTCTGAATGATAGTTGCCAAATCGTTAATATTCAGTTTCAAGGTCACATTCAACAAGGTAGAATGTTCATTCCCAGAGACAAATAGGCTCAAAACTTTGGCCTCATTTTCTTCCACAATCCGACTAATTTCAGAAAGGGAATAATCGTGCACTCCAACCTCCAAGACAATAATTCCTCCGGGTTGATCAGCAGCGGTAATTTTCGCATAATTTTGTACTAAATCCTGCAATGTAATTAACCCGATATAAGTTTTATCGGAGTTTAAAACAGGAATTACACTTAATTTCATTTTAGAAACGACATCCACAAGCTCCCAAATATGCTGATTTTCAAGGACATAAGGACGAATTAATCCTAAATTATGATTTCCAATGGGTTCGTCACCACAATTCAAATCATAAATATCTGATTCTGAAATGAGTCCCAGAAAATCCTTATTATTGACAATTGGTAAATGGGAGATTTTGAAAAACTCCATCCACTGCAATGCTTGATTTCCTGAATCAGAAGTTTTTACTGAAGGGACAACTGTTGATATCAAATTTTTTGCAAGCATATTTTATAATTTTCTGCGATTATGTAAACCTGTAAATATAAGACTATTTCTTTACGAAAGAAAGACAATTTTTTTTGGCGGGTTTTTCATTGGCATTCTGTATCTTTGTTTCCTTAAAGGCAAATAAACAAACAAAAAGATGACACGATTAAGTGTAAATATCAATAAAATTGCGACAATTCGCAACGCACGTGGAGGAAATTACCCCAATGTAGCAGAAGCAGCTAAAAACTGCGAAAGATTTGGCGCTCAAGGCATAACAGTTCACCCAAGACCAGACGAACGGCATATTCGCTATAGCGATGTGCACGAGATTAAGCCATTAATTACAACCGAATTTAATATTGAGGGATACCCGAACGAATCGTTTTTACAATTAATTGAAACGATAAAACCCCATCAAGTAACATTAGTTCCTGATCCACCGGGTGTGCTCACTTCCAATGCCGGTTGGGACACAAAAACGCATCAGGCGTTCTTAAAAACCGTGATTGCCCGTATTCATACTACTGGCAGTAGATGTTCAATTTTTGTCGATACCAATTTGCAAAACACAGAATATGCAATTGAATGTGGTGCAGATCGAATTGAAATGTACACAGAACCCTATGCTGAAAACTATCCGAAAGATAAAAATGAGGCAGTTAAACGTTTTGTCGAAACTGCGAAACTTGCACAATCGCTTGGTTTGGGAATTAATGCAGGACATGATTTAAGTCTAAAAAATTTGGCATGGTTTAGTGAAAGTATTCCATACTTAGATGAAGTTTCCATCGGGCATGCGCTTATTTCAGATGCACTTTATTATGGACTGGAAAACAGCATACAAATGTATAAACGCCAATTAAATCAAAAGCCATAATAAACAAGGACAATACTTAATTGTTAGTTTCATGATTAAAAAAAGACACACATGAAACTATTTTATCGAGAATTTGGAGAAACGCATCAAAAAACGTTAATTATTTTACATGGACTTTACGGGAGTTCTGACAATTGGCTAAGCTTAGGGAAACGATTTAGTGAAACCTATCATGTTATTATTCCGGACTTAAGAAATCACGGACAATCACCACATAGTAACACCCATAATTTCTCGGCAATGACAGAAGATTTGCATGAATTAATCACTACATTAAATTTAAAAAACACAAATTTATTAGGACACTCAATGGGTGGAAAACTCGCCATGTTTTTTACCAGCGAGTATCCTGAGCTTATTGATAGACAGATTATTGCAGACATTTCCCCTCGTGCTTACGCAGATGAGGAAGATGCCCCAAACACCGGGTTTCATAAGCAGTTAATGGATGCACTATTAAACATTAACATTAATACAATTAATGATTATTCTGAAGCAGACGAAGCATTTTTAAAAGTAATAAGCGACAAACGCTTACGTCAATTCATGTTAAAAAATCTTCACAAAACCGAGCAAGGCATGAAGTGGCAAATAAATTTGCTGACTTTAAAGAAACAACTTCCTGCGATAATAGAAGGATTTCATCCTGAAGATTTTAACAATATGAAAATAAAAACACCCACACTATTTCTTCGAGGAGAAAACTCAGATTATATTCCCCTAAATGATTTTAACTTAATTGAGCACATCTTTTTATCATCGGAAATCGTAACAATTCCAAATGCCGGTCATTGGTTACACGCTGAACAACCGGATATGGTATTCCGCAATGTTAAATATTTTTTAACAACAGATTAATATGCACACACACACTGCACATGATAATCTAGGATCGATTGAAATCCCGGCAGACAAATACTGGGGAACTGTCACACAGCGCACCTTAGAACATTTTAAAATTGGAAATCATCCCATGCCGAAACCCATAATTCGTGCTCTAGCATTAATAAAAGAACATGCAGCACAGGTAAATTTTGAAGAGGGAAAATTAAATCAAACCCAAGCAGAACTTATTAAAACTGTGTGTCAGGAAATTTCATCCGGCAAGCTGGATAATCACTTTCCATTAAGCATATGGCAGACCGGTTCAGGAACACATACCAACATGAATGTCAATGAAGTAATTGCTAACCGAGGAAAGGCAATTGCAAACGGTTCATCATTGGCTTTACATCCAAATGATCATGTTAACAAATCGCAATCATCAAACGATGTCTTTCCCTCAGCCATTCATATTGCATTGGCACAACAGATTTTAAATTCTGTCATTCCAGCATTAGTTGAATTGCGAGATATGCTAAGCGAAAAAGCAAGAAATTTTCATGATATCATCAAAACAGGACGCACTCATATGATGGATGCTGTTCCGATACGCATGGGAGACGAATTTTCAGGTTATGCAAAACAAATTGATTGGGGCATTAACACAATAGAACATAGTTTAACGCATTTGATGGAGCTACCTCTAGGCGGAACTGCTGTAGGCACCGGATTAAATGCCAGTAAAGATTTTGGCAGCAAAACAATAGAATTACTATCCGATGAGACAGGGATAGCATTTAAACCTGCAGAAAATCGATTTGAAAGCATGTCATCAAAAACTGCTATTTTAAGTGTTCAGCAAGCGTTCGCCCAAGTTTCGACAGATTTATTTAAAATTACGAACGATATCCGTATGATGGCATCAGGGCCAAGAACCGGACTTAGCGAATTGGAACTTCCTGCCAAAGAACCGGGGTCAAGTATTATGCCGGGAAAAATAAATCCGACACAAATTGAAGCTGTTCAAATGGCTTGTGCACGCATTATATCGCACAATTCAGGAACTGCAATTGCCAATATGAATGGGCATTTTCAGCTCAACACATTCATGCCACTGCTTGCATCAAACCTGCTGGAATCAGGACAATTGCTTGCTGACATTAGTCGGTCATTTACAAAGCATAATCTTAAAGAAATCAAACCAAACATAGATAAAATTGAATTGCATTTGAATCAATCACTAATGCTAGTAACTGCCTTAACAAAAGATATCGGCTATGAAAATGCAGCAAAAATTGCTCAACATGCACATCAAAACAATTTAAGTTTACGCGAAGCTGCCATTCATTTCGGTAAAATAGCCCCAGCGGATTTTGACCGTATTGTTGATGTGAATAAAATGCTTTAAACAAAAAAATCTCAAGTAAATATCAAAAAACACTATCATTTTTTACAAACTTAGTGGTTGTTAAGGAATAAGGTTGACAGAATAGGCGATGTTATACCGATGTAGAATACTGTAATTTTTGATTTTAAAATGGTATGATATAATTTTCGAATAATAGATTTAAAAAATTCACAAATTAATCAATAGATTATTACTTTTGTTATAGACTGAAACTAGAGATTATGTGTGGAATATGCGGTTTATATAGCCATAAAGAATTTGTAAATCAATCGGAATTAACCCGAATGGCAGACAGTCTCAATCACAGAGGCCCAGATGCAGAAGGTATATATTGTGATCAGGTTGCAGGTTTAGCCCATAAACGATTAAGCATTTTAGATTTATCAGAGAATGCAAATCAGCCGATGGAGTCTCATTCACGGCGTTATATCACAGTTTTTAACGGTGAAATTTACAATTATAAAGAAATAGCCGAAGAATTACATCTTGATTTCAGAACAACGAGTGACACTGAGGTTTTACTTGAAGCATTTGAAGAATGGGGTGTTACTTTTGTCAATAAATTAAATGGGATGTTCAGCATTGCTATTTATGACAAGCACAACAAACAACTCTATTTATTTCGTGATCGCATTGGTATTAAGCCTCTGTTTTATTATTGGGATGACGACTATTTTGCTTTTGCTTCAGAGCTAAAAGCCCTTTTACAACTTAGTCATATTAAAGACAATCTTGAAATTAGCCGCAGTGCTATCAATGAATTTCTGCATATTGGTTATATCCCTGAACCAAATACGATCTACAGAAAAATAAAGAAATTTCCGGCAGGACATTTTGGCATTATAGATGAAGAAGGACTTCGCATTGAAGCTTACTGGATGATTGAAGGTACAATTCGCAGAAATTTAATTACAAATTATACCGATGCAAAAACCCGTTTAAGTGAACTCGTTGAATCATCTGTTAGCTCTCGACTAATGAGCGATGTACCTTTTGGCAGTTTTTTAAGCGGAGGAATTGACTCAAGTTTAGTTACAGCTGTTGCCCAAAAGCATACAAAAGAAAAACTCAATACATTTTCCATCGGATTTAAGGAATCTAAATACAACGAAGCCGGGTTTGCAAAAAAAGTTGCCGATTATCTTGGGACTAACCACCATGAATTAATGGTTTCTCAAGAGGATGCAAAAACTATGATTCCAGATTTATTGGATTATTATGACGAACCTTATGCAGATTCTTCTGCCATTCCAACAATGATTTTATCACGTTTTGCACGAGAAAAAGTAACTGTTGCATTATCTGGTGATGGTGGCGACGAATTATTCCATGGCTATGGGGCATACACTTGGGCTCAAAGATTATCAAATCCACTTGTTCAGGGATTTAGAAAAACGATCGGGCAAGGGCTTTCAAAAATAGAGAAATATCAACATCGGGCAGAGATTTTCAAATATGAAAACAAAGACCAAATCAAATCGCATATTTTCTCACAGGAACAATTTTTCTTTTCAATTCCTGAAATAGAATCACTTATAAAGAATAAAGCCAGTGACGAAATTAATATGTTAGAAGATTATAGTTATTTTGTCAGAAATTTAACGGCTCGTGAAGACCAGGCTATTTTTGATTTACGCTATTATTTAAAAGATGATTTGTTAACTAAGCTAGATAGAGCAAGCATGCGATATGGCCTTGAAGCCCGCGTTCCACTACTAGACCATAGAATTGTAGAATTTGCGTTGAACTTATCGCCAAAACTAAAAGTCAATCATAAAGTCAAAAAATATTTATTAAAAGAGGTACTTTACGATTACGTTCCAGCTTCCTATTTTGACAGACCAAAATGGGGATTTTCTATCCCATTACGAGAATGGTTGAGTACTGATTTAAAATATTTAATTGACACTTATCTTTCAAAACCAATGATAGAAAAACACAGAGCCGTTCATTACCATGGTGTTAAGACACTTAAGGCTGAGTTTTTTGGTGGAAAAGATTATTTATACAACAGAATTTGGTTGTTAATTGTTTTGCATCAATTTTTGGAAAAACACTCAAAAATGTAAACTAATTACATGAAAAATTCAATTAGTAAATACAACGAATTAACTTTTCTTATTTTGATATAAAACAAATTTTCATCAAAATTGTATTTACTCGTAATTAAAACTTTAAAACTAAATTATATGAATTAAGAAATTCAAAACTTCCATGGGGTTACCTTCATAAACTTGGAATGATTGCGGCTCATGACTGCCTATCTTATCTTGATTGCAGAGTGGAATATGATGATCCAAATAATCCATGGGATAATGCAGCTGTTCATAATGTTTGCTTAAAAAATGCATGGATATCATCAGGTTACTATGCACAAACAAGATAAATAATTTGTCATAAAAAAACATTTTGCACTTTTCTTGTTAAGTCTCATACTTGTTTCCATAACAAGCACGCAAGTATTTTCTTCCTCAAAGAGATATCACATTACGTATGAAACACAAAATTGCAAAGAAACAATATCGTGCTATTACTCAAACACATATTGTTTTCATACAGTATCCCAGAACGGGAGTAGTTATTTCAAACTACTAGTTGATTTCAAGGAGAAAATAATCAAGCAATATTCATCTTACTATTCATCCCAAAGCAATGCATTTAAAAAATATGTTTTTGAAGATAATTTTTTGGAATACGAAGAAAAACTTAAAACTCCCTCTGAATACGATTACCTTTTCCCAGAACTTGAGAGAGATAAAGAGATAAAGTGCATCAAACATTCTGACACAAAGCAAATCCTAGGCAGAAAATGGTATCATATGGAAGTATGGCATGGAGATATTCGGTCGGATATTTGATGCTTTAAGCCTAAAGGAATAAAAAAAGATAGGATTAATAAATATTCAGGCTTTGATATTATCCCAGGAATTATTCTTGAGGTGTATATAAACAACGAATTGATACGAAAGGCAATTCACATAGATAACAATTGATTTGAATCATGTGAATAAAAAATAGCTTGCAAAAATTTGCAAGCTATTTTTTTAGTATCTATAATATTAAGCCTGAGCAGTGGGACCACCAAAATTCATAGGCATTTTTGGAGGTTTTGTTCCACCTTTCACAGTGATTTTACCATTTAAGGATTCATATTTTTCAATATTTTCCTGAAGCGCTATCATAAGGCGTTTTGCATGTTCCGGTGTCAGAATAATTCTAGATTTCACCGGTGCTTTAGGCACGCCTGGCACAATGCGAACAAAGTCCACAATAAATTCAGAACTCGAATGTGAGATTACAGCAAGGTTTGCATAGGTTCCCTGAGCAACATCTTCTTTCAATTCAATATTGATTTGATTTCCTTTTTGCTTATTATCATCCATAATATCAACTATTTTTCAGATTCTTCTTCAGTTGGTGTTTCATTGATTTTATCCATTTCAGCCTTATTTCCGACTAAAATCTTATCATACTCACGCAATCCTGTTCCAGCAGGAATTAAGTGTCCAACAATTACATTTTCTTTCAATCCGAGCAAGTTATCTTCTTTACCAAAGATAGCAGCTTCATTCAGCACTTTATTTGTTTCCTGGAATGATGCAGCAGACATAAAACTGTTAGTCTGCAATGCAGCTCTAGTAATACCTTGCAAGGCTTGAGATGATGTTGCAGGAACAGCAGATCTAGAATCAGCCAGTGCCAAATCACGGCGTTTCAATGATGAATTTTCATCACGCAAACGTCTTGCTGTGATAATTTGTCCAGCTTTAAGCGTTTCCGAATCCCCTGGATTAACGACAACTTCCATTCCATAAATATCATCATTGATTTCACGGAATTTAAATTTATCAACGATTTGTTTTTCAAGGAACATGGTATCACCAGGATCTTCAATAATCACTTTACGCATCATCTGACGGACAATAACTTCAAAGTGTTTATCATTAATTTTCACTCCTTGGAGTCGATAAACTTCTTGGACTTCATTGACAATATATTCCTGAACTTTTGTAGGTCCTTTAATATTCAAAATATCAGCAGGAGTAATTGCGCCATCAGAAAGCTGAGTTCCTGCACGAATATAATCTCCTTCTTGAACCAAAATTTGTTTGGTCAATGGCACTAGGTATTTTTTAATTTCACCATCACGAGATGTAACGATAATTTCACGATTACCACGTTTAATCTTACCAAACTTAACCTGTCCATTGATTTCAGAAACTACCGAAGGATTAGACGGATTACGTGCTTCAAAGAGCTCAGTAACTCGCGGCAAACCACCGGTAATATCACCACCTTTACTCACATTACGAGGAATCTTGACGATAATTTGTCCAGAATGCAATTTTGTTCCATCTTCCACAGAAATATGTGCACCTACTGGCAAGTTATAATTTTTCAGGACATTTTTCTTTCCATCAACAATTGCCAACTCAGGATTTTTCTTTTTATCCTTTGTCTCAGTAATCACTTTTTCACGGAATCCTGTTTGTTCATCAGACTCTTCGGTAAAAGTAATCCCTTCAATTACATTTTCAAACTGAGTAACTCCATCCATTTCAGCAATAATTACCGCATTAAATGGATCCCATTCACAGATTTTATCTCCTTTTTCAATTTTTGCATTATTTTCTTTATAGAGTCTTGATCCATAAGGGATATTGTTGGTCATCAGTATAATGCCGGTATTCTCATCAACCACCCTCATTTCAGCCATACGCCCAACAACGATTTCCACATTTCCAGATTCTTCTTTTAGGGTTACCGTACGTAACTCGTCGATTTCAAGTAATCCGTTATATTTTGCAGTAATTGATGATTCAGCAGCAATATTTCCCGCAACACCACCAACGTGGAATGTACGAAGTGTCAACTGTGTACCTGGTTCACCAATTGATTGTGCTGCAATTACACCAACAGCTTCTCCTTTTTGCACCATTTTCAGGTTAGAGAGGCTACGTCCGTAACATTTTGCACAAACGCCTCGTTTGGATTCACAAGTCAATACCGAACGAATTTCCACTTCTTCGATTGGTGAATCTTCAATCTTTTGAGCAATTGCTTCGGTAATTTCTTCACTAGAACCAATTATTAATTCACCACTTTGCGGATGATATACATCGTGTACTGTTGTACGACCAAGAATACGTTCATAAAGTGTTTCAACAACCTCTTCATTTTTTTTAATCGAAGTAGCTACAATTCCACGAAGCGTTCCACAATCGGGTTCTGAGATTACAACATCCTGACAAACATCAACGAGTCTTCTTGTAAGATATCCCGCATCGGCTGTTTTCAATGCTGTATCGGCAAGTCCCTTACGCGCACCGTGGGTAGAAATAAAGTATTCAAGTACTGAAAGACCCTCTTTAAAGTTTGCAAGAATTGGGCTTTCAATAATTTGTTGCCCAGCACCCGCAGACTTTTGTGGTTTCGCCATCAATCCCCTCATTCCGCATAACTGACGAATTTGTTCTTTAGATCCACGAGCACCAGAATCGAGCATCATATATACAGGATTAAAGCCATCATTATCTTTACTCAGTTTGTTCATTACAAGCTGAGTAAGTTTGGCGTTAGTGTGTGTCCAAATATCAATAATTTGATTATATCTTTCATTATTTGTAATGAAACCCATGTTATAGTTATTCATCACTTCGTCCACTTGAGTGTACCCCTCGTCAATCATTTCATCTTTTTCGTCGGGGACAATCACATCATTTAAGTTAAATGACAATCCTCCACGATATGCCATAGTGAAACCCATGTGTTTGATATTATCGAGGAAATCAGCTGTAACAGCGGTACTCGTTCTGTTCAAAATTTCAGCAATAATACCACGTACTGATTTTTTTGTCAGCACTTCATTCAAGAAACCATATTCTTTCGGAACAACATCATTGATAAGTACACGCCCTGTTGTTGTTTCTAAAATATGATTTATTGAACTTCCATTTTCATCCAAATCATCAACACGCACTTTAATAATACTGTTCAGGGTAATTTTCTTTTCGTTATAGGCAATTTTAACCTCCTCAGGAGAATAAAATGTTAATCCTTCGCCTTTCATTCCTTTTCGACTTTTGGTCATATAGTATAATCCTAGCACCATATCCTGTGAAGGAACAGTAACCGGAGCACCATTCGCCGGATTAAGAATATTATGAGAAGCAAGCATTAAAACTTGAGCTTCAAGAATTGCAGCATTGCTAAGTGGCAAGTGAACTGCCATTTGGTCACCATCGAAATCCGCATTAAATGCAGTACATGCAAGTGGATGCAACTGAATTGCTTTTCCTTCAATTAATTTTGGTTGGAAAGCCTGAATTCCAAGTCTGTGAAGTGTTGGAGCACGGTTAAGCATTACTGGATGACCTTTCAAAACATTTTCGAGGATATCCCAGATAACTGGGTCACGACGATCCACAATTTTCTTAGCAGATTTAACGGTCTTGACAATTCCTCTTTCAATTAGTTTCCTAATTACAAATGGTTTGTATAATTCGGCCGCCATATCTTTAGGCAATCCGCATTCATGCAATTTTAATTCAGGACCAACAACAATTACTGAACGCGCAGAATAATCAACACGTTTACCAAGCAAGTTCTGACGGAAACGACCTTGTTTTCCTTTCAAGCTATCTGACAATGATTTAAGCGGACGATTTGCATCTGTTTTAACAGCATTTGATTTTCTGGAATTATCGAACAATGAATCTACCGATTCTTGTAACATACGTTTCTCATTACGTAGAATTACCTCTGGCGCTCTAATTTCCATAAGTCGCTTGAGTCGGTTATTTCTAATAATAGCACGTCGGTACAAATCATTGAGGTCAGAGGTTGCAAATCTTCCTCCATCCAGTGGGACAAGCGGTCTTAATTCCGGTGGAATCACAGGAATTACTTTAATAATCATCCACTCTGGATTATTTTTATCTTTCGATGCTCTAAACGCCTCAACAACACTTAAGCGTTTCAATGCTTCGTTTTTACGCTGCTGAGAAGTTTCTTTATTTGCTTTATCACGCAAGTCGAAAGACAATTCATCCAATTTAAGTCGCGCTAAAATATCATGGACAGCATCTGCCCCCATTTTAGCAATAAACTTGTTTGGATCATCATTTTCAAGGGTTTGATTTCCAACCGGCAATGAATCGATGATATCAAGATATTCTTCTTCTGTTAGGAAGTCCATTTCATTAATACCATCCGCTTCTTTTATCCCTGCTTGAATAACAATATATTTCTCGTAATAAATAATTGCATCCAATTTTTTTGTCGGTAACCCAAGCAAGTATCCAATTTTATTAGGTAATGAACGGAAATACCAAATATGGGCGACGGGCACTTCAAGTTTGATGTGTCCCATTCGTTCGCGGCGCACTTTCTTTTCGGTGACTTCGACACCACAACGGTCACAAACGATTCCTTTATAGCGGATTCCTTTGTACTTACCACAGTGACATTCGTAGTCTTTTACAGGTCCAAAGATACGTTCACAAAACAAGCCATCACGCTCCGGTTTATATGTCCGGTAATTGATGGTTTCCGGTTTTGTAACTTCTCCACTTGAGCGGTCCAGAATATCTTCTGGTGACGCCAAACTGATGGAAATTTTATTAAAGTTACTTGTAACTTTCTTGTCTTTTCTGAAAGCCATATATCGAAAATATTAGAATCTAAATACTACTTTAATTCAAAATTCAGGCACAAACCCTGAAGTTCATGGATCAACACGTTAAGAGATTCCGGTATGCCTTGTTCCGGCATATTAGTACCTTTCACTATGGATTCATATGTTTTAGCACGTCCCTTCACGTCATCTGACTTAACAGTCAAGATTTCGCGCAGAGTATGAGCAGCCCCATATGCTTCGAGTGCCCACACTTCCATTTCGCCAAAACGCTGTCCCCCAAATTGAGCTTTACCTCCAAGTGGTTGCTGCGTAATGAGTGAGTATGGTCCTATTGAACGTGCATGCATTTTATCTTCCACCATGTGACCCAATTTGAGCATATAAATAATCCCGACAGTTGCAGGTTGGTCAAATTGATCACCAGTTTCACCATCGTACAAGAAGGTTCTACCGTATCTTGGAATTCCAGCTTTATCAGAATATTCATTAATTTGATCCAATGTTGCACCATCAAAAATTGGTGTTGCGAATTTCATTCCAAGTTTTTCGCCTGCCAAACCTAGTACAGTTTCATAAATCTGTCCCAAGTTCATACGGGATGGTACACCCAAAGGGTTAAGTACGATATCCACAGGAGTTCCATCTTCAAGGAAAGGCATATCTTCCTGACGTACGATACGCGCAAGAATTCCTTTATTTCCGTGACGACCTGCAAGCTTATCACCGACTTTTACAACTCGTTTCTTAGCGAGATATACTTTTGCCATTTGAATAATTCCATTTGGCAACTCATCACCAATAGTAAGATTCAAGGTTTTTCGGCGATATTCACCCTCAAGCTCCTTATGTTCAATCACAAAATTCTGGAGGATTTTCTGGATTTGTGCATTTTTCTTTTTGTCAGTAGTCCATTTTAAAGGATTTACATTTAAAAAGTCAATAACATGAAGTTGTTTTTGTGTGAATTTTTTTCCTTTTGGAATTAACTCAGCACCATAATGATCAAACACACCCTGTGATGTTTTACCATTTACAATAACAAACAATTTATCAACAAGGACTCCTTTAAGTACTTCAGCCTGCTGATTGAATTCATTTTCAATATTTTCAATCAACACTTTTTCCTGATTACGTATCTTTCTATCTTTAGTTATTTTTGAGAACAATTTTTTATCCACAACGACACCATGAGTTGATGGAGATGCTTTCATCGAAGCATCTTTTACATCACCTGCTTTATCTCCAAAGATAGCGCGCAACAGTTTTTCTTCTGGAGAAGGATCGGTTTCACCTTTTGGTGTAATTTTACCAATCATAATATCTCCAGGTTTCACTTTTGCACCGATACGAATGATTCCATTCTCATCGAGATCTTTAGTTGCAGTTTCACTAACGTTTGGAATATCGGCAGTTAACTCTTCGAGTCCACGTTTTGTATCCCGAACATCTAACTGATATTCAATGATATGAACAGAAGTAAATATATCTTCACGCACAACACGATCAGAAATAACAATTGCATCCTCAAAGTTATATCCTTTCCATGGCATAAATGCCACTTTCAAGTTTCTACCGAGAGCTAGTTCACCATTATCCGTTGCATAACCTTCTGTTAAGATTTGTCCTTTTTTCACTTTTTCTCCTTTACGGACAATTGGACGAATATTAACAATAGAGTTTTGGTTTGTTTTTGAAAATTTTGTTAAAAGATAAACGACAGAATCTTCTCTGAAACTCAAGAATCTTTCATCTTCGGTTCGGTTGTATTTAATTCGAATTTCATCGGCATCAACATATTCGACAATTCCATCCGCTTCAGCCACGACAAGAATTCTAGAATCTCTCGCTACATTTGCTTCAATTCCAGTTCCTACAATTGGTGAATCGCTATTCAATAATGGAACTGCTTGTCTCATCATGTTAGATCCCATCAAAGCACGGTTTGCATCATCATGCTCCAAGAATGGAATTAATGAAGCCGCAATTGATGCAATCTGGTTAGGAGCAACATCCATCAATTGAATCTCAGAAGGATCAGTCACTGCATATTCCCCATCGTGGCGAACCCGAATTTTATCAGATTGAAATACTCCATCATCATCAATTGGTGCATTTGCCTGAGCAATTACTAATGTTTCTTCTTCTTCTGCGCTCAAATATTCGACAGTTTCTTCTTTAAGATCAACTTTTCCAGTATCTACTTTACGGTATGGAGTTTCAATAAATCCGAGTTCATTGATTTTCGCATACACACATAAAGATGCAATCAAACCGATATTTGGGCCCTCAGGTGTTTCAATTGGGCAAAGTCTTCCATAATGCGTATAATGTACATCACGCACTTCAAATCCTGCACGCTCACGCGATAATCCACCTGGTCCGAGAGCAGAAAGTCGACGTTTATGCGTCATTTCAGCAAGCGGGTTAGTTTGATCCATAAACTGTGACAACTGATTTGTTCCGAAGAAAGAGTTAATCACAGAAGATAGTGTTTTTGCATTAATTAAGTCAATTGGATGGAACACCTCATTATCTCGAACATTCATTCGTTCGCGAATTGTTCTTGCCATACGAGCAAGTCCAACGCCGAATTGGTTTCCGAGTTGCTCCCCGACAGTACGGATACGACGGTTACTAAGGTGATCAATATCATCAACATCTGCTTTTGAATTAATCAGTTCAATCAAATATTTAATGATTGCAATGATATCTTCTTTTGTTAAAGTTTTGGTATCCGCACCTGTATCAAGCCCAAGCTTTCTGTTCATTCTATAACGACCAACTTCACCCAAATCATATCGTTTTTGAGAGAAGAAAAGATTATCGATAACCTCTCTTGCAGTCGCTTCATCAGGTGGTTCAGAGCTTCTAAGCTGTCTATAAATATAAACAACGGCTTCTTTCTCAGAGTTACACGGATCTTTATGTAATGTATTATAAATAATTGCGTAATCAGATGTTTTAGATTGTTCTTTATGAACAAGAATTGTTTTAGCACCTGACTCCACAATTGTAGGGATATCTTCGTTCTTAATTACGATTTCTCTGTCAAGGATAACCTCGTTTCTTTCAATAGACACCACTTCTCCAGTGTCCTCATCAACGAAGTCCTCAGTCCAAGACCTTAACACCCTAGCGGCCAACTTTCTACCTACGACTTTTTTCAGTGCGGTTTTATTGACTTTAATTTCATCGGCAAGTCCAAAAATTTCGAGAATTTCCTTATCACTTTCGTAACCGATAGCTCTAAGTAAAGTTGTTACCGGCAATTTTTTCTTTCTGTCAATATATGCATACATGACAGAATTAATATCTGTAGCAAATTCCATCCAGCTACCCTTAAACGGGATAATTCTGGCTGAATAGAGTTTGGTACCATTGGCATGCAGGCTTTGACCAAAGAACACACCAGGAGATCTGTGTAACTGGGAAACGACAATCCTTTCTGCTCCATTGACCACGAATGATCCTTTTGAAGTCATATACGGAATTGTTCCCAACCAAACATCCTGTATGGTTGTTTCAAAGTCTTCATGTTCGGGATCTGTACAATAAAGTTTGAGCTTAGCTTTCAGCGGCACGCTATAAGTCAATCCTCTTTCCAAGCACTCTTTAATTGAATACCGTGGCATATCAATTGAGTAATCAAGGAACTCGAGAACGAAATTATTCCTCGTATCGGTGATCGGGAAGTTCTCATTAAACACTTTATACAATCCCTCGTTTTTTCGTTTTTCAAGGGTAGTTTCCAATTGAAGGAAATCCTTAAACGATTTCATCTGGATTTCGAGAAAATCCGGATATTCGAGTTGATTTTTCGTTGTAGAGAAAGAATATCTCTGCTGGTTCTGTACTGACATTGACGATGAATTAGTTAAAGAAAAACATAAACAACGAAAGGTTTAAAACCGGGAATGCCGATTTTAAACCTAAATTCGCTATAAGGAGCTAAACTTATTTAATTTCAACTTCAGCGCCTTCTTCTTCAAGCCTTGCTTTCAATGCTTCTGCTTCATCTTTAGGAATTCCTTCCTTAATTGCAGCAGGAGCACTATCTACAAGCGCTTTCGCTTCTTTAAGACCAAGCCCAGATACTTCTTTAACAGCTTTAATAATTTTCAACTTTGCTTGTCCAGGAGAGTTCAACATAACATCGAATTCAGTTTGCTCAGCTTCAGCAGCGTTGTCGCCAGCACCAGGTGCAGCAACTACAGCAGCCGCAGCTGCAGGTTCGATACCGTATTCTTCTTTAAGAATCTCTGCAAGTTCGTTGACATCTTTAACAGTAAGGTTTACGAGCTCTTCTGCCATTTTTTTTAGATCTGCCATTATACTATACTTTTAAAATGATATTCACTAATAAATTAATTACTCTTTTTCTTCTAATGCTTTCAATACACCAGAAATTGTTTGACCTCCACTTTGGAGTTGAGAGATGACTGTTTTCATAGGTGATTGTAATAGAATCACGATATCTCCGATGAGTTCATCATGCGACTTCATAGAAGCCAACATATCGAGATTTTCTTCACCAACGAAAATACTATCCGCTGCAAAAGCAGCTTTAAGCATAGGTTTTTCATGTTTATCTAAGAAACCTTTAATGACTTTCCCTGGTGCATTTGCAGTATCTGCAAACATAACAGCGGTATTATCTTTCAGAACCGAATAGAGTTCTTCGAATTCACCATCTGCTTTGTCCAAAGCAAGTTTCATTAAGGTATTCTTTACTACCATTAATTTAATTCCTTGTTCGTAACATTTCCCTCTGAGTTCAGTAGAGTCTGAAGCATTTAATCCAGCTATATCAGCAAGATAAAAATGGTCATATTTATTAATCTCTTCGGAAATCTGTTCGATTAGGATGTTTTTGTCTTCCCTTTTCATGTTAGGTTGATTTAAAATTTACACTAACGACTTTGGGTCGATACGAATTCCAGGACTCATTGTGCTGGAAATATGCACACTTAACATATAAGTTCCTTTCGAGGATGAAGGTTTCAATTTCATAATTGTCTGAGACAATTCTTTGACATTGTCAGCAATTTGCTCAGGTGTAAATGAAACTGTTCCTACTCGAGTGTGGATGATACCAAATTTGTCTACTTTAAAATCGATTTTACCTTTTTTCACTTCTTCAACGGCTTTACCGATTTCCATAGTAACAGTCCCTGCTTTAGGGTTTGGCATTAAACCACGAGGACCGAGAACTCTACCAAGTTTACCGACTTTCCCCATTGCGGATGGCATAGTGATGATCACATCAAAATCAACCCATCCGTTTTGGATTTTCTCGACATATTCATCGAGACCGACCATATCGGCTCCGGCATTTTTGGCTTCCTCTTCCTTATCAGGTGTACACAGCACAAGCACTTTGACTTCTTTCCCAGTACCATGTGGCAAGGTGGTTACCCCTCTTACCATTTGGTTCGCTTTTCGGGGATCTACCCCAAGCCTGACATCCATATCAACTGCAGCATCAAATTTTGTGAATGTAATTTCTTTCAAAATTTGCGAAGCTTCTTGAATCGGATACAGTTTTCCTGGTTCGATCTTTTCTAAAGCCTGTTTTCTGTTTTTTGTCTTTTTCGCCATGTCGAGTCACGCTTAATTAATTATCAAAGGGGGCTTCACCTTTTACGTTTATCCCCATACTACGAGCCGTGCCAGCTACCATCTTCATTGCAGATTCAATTGAAAAGCAATTTAAGTCAGGCATTTTATCTTCGGCAATCTGTTTTACCTGATCCCAGGTAACAGATCCGACCTTAACACGGTTAGGTTCTCCAGAACCTTTTTTTTGTTTACTGGCCTCAAGCACTTGAACGGCAGCAGGAGGAGTCTTAATGATAAAATCAAAAGATTTATCACCGTAAACAGTTATGATTACGGGTAAGACTTTTCCTGGCTGTTCCTGCGTCCTTGCGTTGAACTGCTTGCAAAATTCCATAATATTCACTCCTTTTGCACCCAATGCAGGGCCAACCGGAGGTGAAGGATTTGCAGCACCACCACGAATTTGCAGTTTGACGAGAGCCTCAACTTTTTTAGCCATAATATTACTCTTTTTCTACTTGCATAAAACTCAATTCTAATGGTGTTTTTCTTCCAAAAATTTTCACCATTACTTTTAGTTTCTTTTTGCCCTCGAGAACTTCTTCAATGCTTCCAGTAAAACCATTGAATGGTCCATCGGTGACTTTCACTGATTCGCCAACATAAAAAGGAACGCTAATTTCTTCTTCTTGCTCAGCAAGTTCGTCAACTTTACCGAGAATCCGATTCACTTCGCTTTCCCTCAAGGGCACAGGTTCACCATTTTTAGAACCGAGAAAACCCATTACGTTAGGAATACTCTTAATAACGTGAATTGCTTCACCATCAAGTATCGCTTCAATCAATATATACCCAGGGAAGAAATTTCTTTCCTTAGACACTTTTTTTCCGTTGCGCACCTGATAGAATTTCTCCATCGGGATGAGCACATTAGAAATTAGATTTTCGATACTCAGGCGAGCGACTTCGAGTTCAAGGTATTCTTTCACCTTGTTTTCTTTGCCACTAATTGCTCTGATTACGTACC
Organism: Bacteroidota bacterium; assembly: GCA_034658655.1. Lineage (GTDB taxonomy): Bacteria > Bacteroidota > Bacteroidia > Bacteroidales > ML635J-15 > JAQIBY01. The sequence continues at coordinate 25,678 of JAYEFQ010000004.1, read as the reverse complement.
ATTTTTTTTCAACATCAGCCATGCTAATACTCGAATCAATGATTAAAAAATACTATAGATGAGTTCAAGCAGATTCCTGAATGAAACATCCATCAAATAAACAATAAGTGCTATTATTACGGAAGCAACCATTACTACTATTGCGCTATTTTGTAGGTCAGACCATGCTGGCCATGACACTTTATGAACCAACTCTTCGTAGGTTCCTCTTAAATATGATTTGATATTTGCCATCTTTCAAACACTTAGCACGGGTGGAGAGAATCGAACTCCCAGCCTACGGTTTTGGAGACCGTCGCTCTGCCAATTGAGCTACACCCGTAAAATGATAAAAATTAGTCGGCTAAAACCGTATGGTATTAGCCAGACTAATTTTCTATCTTATAACATTTTCTTTATTCCTCAACAGAAATAATCTGACCAGCACCTACTGTGCGTCCACCTTCGCGAATTGCGAAACGAAGACCAACGTTACAAGCAACGGGATAAATTAATTTCACGTTAATTGTTACATTATCACCAGGCATAACCATTTCAATTCCTTCAGGAAGTGTAATTTCACCAGTTACATCAAGTGTACGTATGTAAAACTGAGGACGATAGTCGTTATGGAATGGAGTGTGACGTCCACCTTCTTCTTTTTTCAGTACATAAACCTCTGCTTTGAAACTAGTATGTGGTTTAATGGAACCAGGATGAGCGATTACCATACCACGTTTAATTTCTTTTTTGTCAACACCACGGAGTAGGAGACCAACATTGTCACCAGCTTCTCCTGTATCGAGAATTTTACGGAACATTTCAACACCAGTAACAACAGTCTTTTTAGATTCAGCACCAAGACCAATGAGGTGAACTGCTTCACCAGTGTTAACTGTGCCGGTTTCGATACGACCAGTTGCAACAGTACCACGACCCGTGATAGAGAAAACGTCCTCTACCGGCATCAGGAATGGTTTTTCGTTTTCACGTGGAGGAACCGGAATCCATTCATCAACAGCAGCCATCAACTCAGTAACCTTAGCTTCGCCGTCAGCCTCACCGTTAAGTGCTGCAAGTGCAGAACCCTGAATAACTGGAGTTTCATCACCATCGAATTCGTAGAATGACAATAATTCGCGAACTTCCATATCAACTAGTTCGAGCAACTCTTCGTCATCAACGAGGTCACATTTGTTCAAGAAAACAACCAATTTAGGTACATTTACCTGACGAGCGAGCAAGATGTGCTCACGAGTCTGAGGCATAGGACCATCAGTTGCAGCTACTACCAAAATTGCACCGTCCATTTGAGCAGCACCAGTTACCATGTTTTTAACATAGTCGGCGTGACCAGGACAGTCAACGTGAGCGTAGTGACGATTTTCAGTTTCATACTCAACGTGAGCTGAGTTAATTGTAATCCCTCTTTCTTTTTCTTCAGGGGCATTGTCAATAGAATCAAAACTAGCAGAAGTTGCCAAGCCTTTTTTAGCGAGTACTTCTGTAATGGCAGAGGTCAACGTAGTTTTACCATGGTCAACGTGACCAATGGTTCCGATATTGACGTGCGGTTTCGTTCTTTGAAATTTTTCTTTTGCCATGGTTTTACTTATTAATTACGTATATGATAAAATAAAAAAAATTGAGCCAATGATGGGAATTGAACCCATGACCTCTTCCTTACCAAGGAAACGCTCTACCCCTGAGCTACATCGGCACTCGAGCGGGAAACGAGGCTCGAACTCGCGACCCCAACCTTGGAAGGGTTGTGCTCTACCAACTGAGCTATTCCCGCGTCCTTATTAAAATAGAAAACGTGGGGAGAGGAGGATTCGAACCTCCGAAGTCATAAGACAGCAGAGTTACAGTCTGCCCCAGTTGGCCACTTTGGTATCTCCCCAACATTAATAACATGTAAAACAAAGAGCCGATGGACGGATTCGAACCCCCGACCTGCTGATTACAAATCAGCTGCTCTGACCAGCTGAGCTACATCGGCATTTGTCTCCTAAAGAACCTTACAGGTTAACCTGTTTTCTAAAATGGAGTGCAAATATAGTCAGTTTTATTTTACTACCAAAAATATTTTAAGATTATTTTTGTCTTTGTTTCTCTTTAAATTTTCTAAGCTGTCTTCTCAAGGCCTGAGATGTCTGATCCACAGCCTCTTCGAAGCTTTTAGCTTGTTTTTTAGCAAAGACATCTGTTTTTCCGGGGATTTCAATTTTTATTTCGGCGATCTTATTTTCATCATGATCTACGTTTTCTAAACTAAGGGTTACATCAGCTCCGAGCATATCTGGAGCCACTTGAGACAATTTTTCCATACGGGTTTCAATAAAATCCACTAATTTCTTGTCTGCATCAAAACGTAATGACTGTACTGCAATATTCATACTCTTTCCTCCTTTTTTTCGGCCCATGGATGAGCCTGTTTATAAACTTTTTTTAATTGCTCAAAACTATTATGCGTATATACTTGTGTTGCTGCAAGGCTTGAATGCCCCAACAAATCTTTAATCGCATTCAAATCTGCACCATGATTTAACATATGAGTGGCAAAACTATGCCGTAAGATATGTGGGCTTTTCTTTTCAATACTGCTTATTTGACTTAAATAATAATTCACTTTTCGATATAAAAATGCGGGATACAACTTTGCTCCTTTATTTGTAACAAAAAATGAGGCATCATTATTACATAAAAAACCCATATCTTTCTTAAAAGTTTCATAACGGACAATAATTTTCAATAAAAAATCACTGATGGGGATTAGCCGTTCTTTATTTCGTTTACCCAATACTTTAATTTGACTTTCCTCTATATATATATGGTCATGTCTTAAATGAATTAATTCGGACATTCTAACACCTGTATTATATATGAATTCAAGAATCAACAAATCCCGCAACTCATTAAAATCATCTGTCTTGTCAGAAAGGATATTTTTAATATTGTTAATTTGAGACTCAGGAACAAATTCAGGTAAACTTTTTTTTATTTTTGGGGCTAGTACTTTTAAGGTAGGATTATGAGTTACCCTGCCTTGTTTTTGAAGATATCGATAAAAAGAGCGAAGTGTGCTCAATTTTCGATTGACAGTTTTTGCTGAGTTCTGTTCCATTAAATAAATAATCCAGGCACGGATTTCCTTTGCGTCAAGGATATCTAATGCCTGGTCACTATCAATGGAAAAGTATTTATAAAATACTTGTAAATCTTTCCTGTATGCTTTTATTGTAAGTCCGGAATACCTTTTTTCAAATTCCAGATATTGAATAAATTTCTCCATGTGCATTCTTTCAACAACAATCTGTACATTACATTTACGTAAAATTCAGATTTTGGTTACACATGACAGGAAATTAATTACTCATATCCTGAAGTTTCTGAATGTATTTAGCGTGTATCATTTGTTTACGCTTAACCATAGAGGGTTTGGTAAATGCCTGACGATTTCTCAGTTCTTTGATAACACCGGTTTTTTCAAATTTCCGTTTAAAGCGTTTCAATGCTCTGTCAATGTTTTCACCTTCTTTTACTGGTACAATAATCATATTGTTAAATTTTTAAATTATTCATTTTGGGAGCGCAAAACTAAACAATTATTTTCAAAACATCAAATATTTTTACTCTGTACTTAAATATGGATGAATTTTATTGTATATACTGTCTGAAATAAGCTTATTTTTCTTGAATGCTTCAAGCTCAGTGATGCGCCCTTTAAAATCGCGGAAATTCATAATTGCCTTTACTTCTTTTTTATTAAGATATGGATGCCGCAATAAATCAGAAAACTCAGCCTGATTCACTTGAATTTTAGAAATCGCCTCTGAATTAATTGTCGTTTTTTCTATTAGGATATGATAACTTTCAGTTGTCATATCATAAACTTCAAGCAATTGTTCATGCTGTACATAGCCTCCCAACAACTTTCGATAAGACAACACCTTGGATGCTGTTGATGAATTAATGCCGTCAATACGAACTAAATCGCGAAACTCACAAGTATTTAACTCAGGAATTTCATGGCTTTCAATGGTTTCTGTTTTATTTTCCGGAAAGATCATGTAATCTCTGAGTTCATTCACCAGCAAAGTATCTATTCCATAAATTTGTCGGATATCGTTAACAGTCGCAAATCCGGCACCTGCACTTCTAAAATTCACCCATCGATTAGCAATAAACTCAGGGAATCCCAATAAAATTAGACTATCTTTTGATATGACATTTGGATTAAATGCAAAATGTTCAAACTGTTGATTTTCAGACTGATCATCATCAAAGCGAATAAATGGTTCAATTGTCTCAAAAAAGGCTTCATCCATTGTATAAAGCTTTTCTAAATCGTCGGCTTGGATGAACTTACCACCTGCTTTACGGTAATTTAGGATATTATCCACTAGCGCATCACTAAATCCAAGCGATTTCATTGATTCTTTTGAAGCCTTATTAGGATTAAAAACAATTTTTTCAGTCTTAAAATCAAATTCGTACCTATCATTATCGGATTTTCGCTGTCGATAGTTTGTTTTTTGAGTATTTGACGCCTCCACTAATTCTGCCTCAAATCGATCAATATCGCTTTCATAAACAGAAAAATCAATTGCTTCTTTATTCTGATTCCACGGCTGAAGAACTTTTAATCCGATTACAAGCAACAAAATCCCAATCAAAATAATCACTCCTCGTTTTTCACGAGCAGAAAAATCTAATATATCTTTCCATCGCTGAGATTTCATTAATACAGCGTTTTCGTTTCTTTCATTGCGGCAAAATATTTATCTACTTCTCGCTTCATGACAGGTGCCAATAAGATTAGCCCGATGAGATTCGGAATTGTCATAAAGGTAATGACCATATCCACAAAGCTCCAAACCAAATCAAGCCCACCGACAGCTCCTAAGAGGACAAACAGACTATAAAAATAATAATATGGTTTAATTGCTTTTTCTCCGATAAGATATTGTACTGCACGAGTTCCGTAATACGACCAACTAATAATTGTAGAAAAAGCAAAAAGCATTAAACCGACAGTTACGATATGTTTTGCAACTTGACCCATTTGAATTTTCGCAAGTCCGGTTTCAAATCCCAGAAGTGTCATTCTGACACCTTCCTCCCCTGAATTCCAGGCACCTGTAGTTATAATGACAAGGGCTGTCATTGTACATATTATTATTGTATCAACCAGTGGCTCAACTGAAGCGACAAGTCCTTCTCTAACGGGATATTCTGTTTTTGCAGCCGCATGCGCCATGGGGGAAGAACCTTGTCCCGCTTCATTGGAAAACAAGCCTCGCCTCACTCCCATTAGCATTGTCATGATGAAAGCAGAACCGAGAAATCCACCGGTTGCTGCCTCTCCTGTAAATGCATCTCGAAAAATCAATCCAAAAGCAGGTAATATTTGGTCATAATTAATACCGATAATCAATAATGAAAGCAACACATAAAAGATTGCCATAATTGGCACCAAGCGTGATGTAACATTAGCGATTCGTTTTAATCCTCCAACGACAATCAATAAAACAAATCCGGTAATAACTAAAGCTGACACTATTTTAGGAATTTGATATGTATCCAACAATGCCTCAGCCATGGAATTAGACTGAGCCATATTTCCCGTTCCCAAGGAGCATAAAACGGCGGCAATTGCAAATACCATGGCAAGTACAGTTGCCGATTTCCCGATTTTAGGTTTCAGGGCTTTAAGGTAATACATTGGTCCTCCGGAAACGGTTCCGTCAGAATTTATCACTCGATATTTTAACGCCAAGGTATTTTCCACAAGTTTCAGAATCATTCCAAAAAAAGCGGTTACCCACATCCAAAAAATAGCACCGGGGCCACCATATAATATGGCAAGACTTACACCAACAATATTTCCGGTACCAACAGTGGCAGAAAGCGCAGTTGTCAGCGCTTTAAAATGATTAACATCTCCTTTATCTTTTTTATTATCATATTTTCCGGCGATAACCCGAAAGGTATGTCCAATTCTTGTAAGTTGCAGTAATCGAAGTTTTATTGTAAAAAATATCCCGACAGGAATTAAAAGTATTATAATTAAAACGCCGCCAATATAATTATTATACCATTCAATCCCACTTTGTAATGCTTGTAAAAACGAATCAATAAAAGTTAATTCCATACAATTAGTTTTAATTTCCACCGAACACCCCAATTCCATTTAAGAAAACGAGCAAAATTGCAATTGGAGCAAGGTATCGGACAATAAAAATAAATATTTTAAACAATTTCATTTTAATTTCACCCTGATTAGTAACCTCGTCGGCGATAATTTTCGGACCAAGTATCCAACCCAGAAAAACCACAATAAAAACACCACCTAGGGGCAATAATAAGTTTGCAGACAACCAGTCTAAGTTATCAAAAATAGTTTTCCCGAAGAGTTTAAACTCACTAAGTTCAGAAAACGACAGAGTTGCCAAAACACCAAGGACAGAAATGGCAATTGCAAATAAGATCGTTGCTTTTCTTCGTGTCATTTTCAATTCTTCAATTGCCCATGCAACGACAACCTCTAATAAAGAAATGGTAGATGTTAACGCAGCAAGTAAAAGTAATAAAAAGAATACAACGCCAAAAATGTATCCACCTGGCATTTGCTGGAAAATAATCGGTAGAACCTGAAAAACCAAGCCTGTACCTGCATCAGGCTGTACTCCAAAGGCAAACACAGCAGGAAAAATCATTACTCCAGCCAAGATTGCAATTCCGGTATCTGCCAGTGCAATTTGGAAGGTTGTACTTGGTAAGTGATTATTTTTTTGCACATACGAGCCATAAGTAATTAAAGCTCCCATGCCGATGCTCATTGAAAAGAAAGCTTGTCCGAGTGCTTCGAGCACCACATTTCCGGTAATTTTAGAAAAATCGGGTTTAAATAAAAACTTCAGGCCCTCTCCTGCACCATCCAAAGTAACTGAGCGCACGCACATAATTACAATAAGCACGACAAGCATTGGCATTAGCAATTTGGTATATTTTTCGATTCCTTTTTGAACACCACCGAGGATAACCGCAGCAGTTAAGCCCATAAAAAGCAATTGCCAGAGAAGTGGTCGTACTGTACTATGTTGAAACGTATCAAACATTCCGCTGATTTCAGCGGAATTTTTTCCTGAAAATCCATTCCCAATTGCCTGTATTAAATACTCGAGTGTCCATCCTGCAATAGTGGTGTAAAATGCCAGAATCACAAAAGCTGCAACAATACCCATTACTCCAACTATCCACCATATGGAACCGGGAGCTAATTTTTTAAATGCCCCGAGTGCATTTGATTGCGAACGCCGTCCGATAATAAATTCAGCGAGCATTACGGACACACCAATTGTTAGAATAAATCCGAGATAAATTAATAAAAATGCACCGCCGCCATTTTCTCCAGCTATATATGGAAATCTCCAGATATTACCTAATCCGACAGCTGATCCAGCAGCTGCTGCAACTACACCGAATTTTGAAGTAAACCCATCACGGGAACCCTGAATATTACCTGACATAATAATATTTTATTTCTTGATTACGATTCAAAGATAAAAATTCTATGACATAATTCAATAGTGAAGCATTTTTAAAAATTATCAGGCGCTTTGTACGCTTCTGTATAGGATGCTGCCTAAAGTTTTCCGCTTTTACGGTTGCAAATACGTATAGACCGCGTTTTCTCTGGCGCGTTAAACTCGCGCAGCTGATATATATTTGCAGTTATGATGTCGTGGTTTATTTTAGTCTATCCGAACTCTTGGGATTTACAAATACATATACAATATAAATCACATTATCTTATGTCTCATAAAAAATCGAAGTCGGCCTGCTTAAGACAGCTTTGTTTTAAAGTTTTCAACTTCTCTTTGTGTCCACCTAGTTAATAAATAATCAATTATTTCTTCAAGATTTTGAATAGCTTCATCTGTCCAAAATATTTCATAATCCATATTTTTTCTTTACAACATTTTGCGAAACTACTCTGCCTTCGTCTATATCTTTTAGTCCCCTTTGAATTCCTTGAATTTGTTGTTCGGGAAGGTCATTCCACCAATCATTTTTTGAAGATGTCGATTCCTTAACAACTTTCAAATAGTTAAGTATTTCTAAATCATTAAGCTTTGTAAGCCATTCGATTAGTTCTAGTTTAATTGTTTCCTCTTCCATTTTAATTTTTCATTCAAAGGTACAATGTTTTTATTAAAGTGTCTGTTCTCTTGGAGTTTCTGCCATACCCCACAACTCGTTTATATATACACCTCCATTCACAAACGCCTAATAAGCAAACATTACTATCCGTATGCTAAGTATATATAAACGAGTTTACTTTTTTACTCTTGCGAAAGATAGTGTAAATTATGTAATGCCGATTGTGATTCAAAACTACCGATATGCTACGCCTATCGGTGTTGAATCTACATCGGCATTATACTTGCAATTTTGATTAATAAATCATGTAAAATATGAAAAGCTTGCTTGTTTTTTGCATTTTAAAGTGGTATTACATCAATTTCTGAAAATGTACAGGATGTTTTGCTCAAAAAAAAGCGCTGTTTTTCGGCAACGCTTTTCAATACAATTATTTTGTTTTAATATTGATCTATACAGTTCAAGTCATCGAAAGCTAACTTGACTCGTTCTTTTATTGAATCTTCAGCGGCTCTCAACCACTTTCTTGGATCATAATATTTTTTATTGGGATTATCTTCACCGTGAGGATTTCCGATTTGTCCTTGTAAATATGCTTCATTTTTCAAGTAATACTCACGCACGCCATTCCAGAAAGCCCATTGTGTATCAGTATCAATATTCATTTTAATTACTCCGTATGAAATTGCCTCCCTAATATGCTCTTGAGAAGAACCTGATCCACCATGAAAAACAAAATTCACTGGATTTTTTGAAGTATTGAATTTTTCTTGGATATAAGATTGAGAGTTCTTGAGAATAACAGGCTCCAAACGGACATTTCCGGGTTTGTAAACGCCATGCACATTTCCGAATGATGCAGCAATTGTAAATTTATCGCTAATCTGAATTAATTCATTGTATGCATATGCAACATCTTCGGGCTGAGTGTATAGCTTAGAGTTATCAATATCGGTATTATCAACACCATCTTCTTCGCCACCGGTAACACCCAATTCAATTTCAAGTGTCATTCCGATTTTATCCATACGTGCTAAGTATTTTTTACAAGTTTGCACGTTTTCCTCAAGTGTTTCTGCGGAAAGATCAATCATGTGAGATGAAAACAGTGGTTTCCCGTAGGCTTCGAAAAACTCTTCACCGGCATCAAGCAAACCATCAATCCACGGCAATAATTTTTTTGCTGCATGATCGGTATGTAAAATTACCGGCACTTCATAAAGTTCAGCCATATGATGAATATGCTGTGCTGCAGAAACTGCACCTGCAATTGCAGCCATTTCATTGTCATTTGACAAACCTTTTCCAGCAAAGAAATGCGCTCCGCCGTTTGATAACTGAATAATTACCGGCGATTTCACCTCACGTGCTACCTCAAGCACAGCATTTGCAGAATTGGTTCCAATAATATTTACAGCAGGCATTGCATACTGGTTTTCTCTTGCATGCTGAAGAATTTTTTGAACATCACCACCGGTAACCACTCCGGCTTGAATTGTATTTGAAAGTTTTGCACACATAATATAAATGTTTTTAATTTTATCAAAATTACACAATATATATATGACTTAAAAATATTTAAGAAACTAAAATTGGGATTCCATTTAATTAGAGTCTGTCCATAAAGTCCGATTTCTGCGTTATGTTCGTATTTAAAACAGTCATCCGCCAGCTGGCGGACTCCTTGATTTTAAATACTTCACAAGTACTTCGGCAAGCTCAGCATAACACCTTGAACTCGAACTTTATGAATCAGACTCCGACTAAATGGACAGACACTAATTAATCCACTTATTTTTCATTTTTAAAGCAATCAATATAAACCGGTAAGTGATCTGAAAATCCACCATGGTATTTGTATCCAATATAGGTACGATTTGGAATTTTTCCAGTATATTTTTCATCATCTTCAAGCAAAAATTCTTCCGAAAAAACGGATACATGATTTAAGGACGTTTGTAAAGTTTGTGATTTATTTAATAGGTTGCCGGAAACAATCAATTGATCAAGCACACCCCATTCGCCATGATATTTGTGTGAACCCTGTTTCTCATGAAATTGCAAATAATACGATAAATTATATAATACCTCATCTCGTGATTTATCATAATTATCAGTATGTGCCCGCAAGTTTTCAGTTAATGATTTATTATCTGGATAATCATTCAAGTCACCAGAGATTATGATATTGGGATTCTTATCGGCATGAAAAACAGAATCCACATGTTTTCGCAAAATCGACGCTGCACGCATACGCTTTTTTTCCGTCTCTAATTGTCCGCCCCAACGTGATGGCCAGTGGTTAACATAAATATGAATAGTATCCACAGAATACACAACGCCTTTTACGTACAAAATATCACGGGTAGATCGCTGATTATCAGAAAACTTAACAGGGATTTTTTTCTGGATTAAGGGTTCAAAAGCATTTTCACGATAAAGCATTCCCACATCAATTCCACGAGAGTCAGGAGATTCAAAATGTATTATTTTATATCCAGCATTAAATAGTGGAGTTCTTGATATTAAATCTTCCAGCACTTTACGATTTTCGATTTCGCAAACGCCAATGATTTCCGGAGTTTTCCAACCTCCTACTGCCGTAATCACTTGATAAATTTTAAATAACTTATCTTTATATCGATATTTATTCCAAAACTTCCCTTCAGAAGGCGTAAACTCCTCATCCCATTTATCAGGATCATCTTCTGTATCAAACAAATTTTCTACATTATAAAACATGTAGCGAAAACTGCGTTCAGAACTTTCATTTTCCGATTGTGCGGAAAGCTGAAATACAAACAGTGTCAAAAAAACAAAAATGGTGTATCGTATCATAATTTTATTGGCTTATTCAATTCGTTCAAAGGCTCCTAAATCCGGACCTTCATCTGTTAATCGGCTATTTCCATCAAAATCAGTTGGCACTTGTTGTCCGATTTCAATTTTCCCTGCATCTATTGCCGGAGAAAGCGAATCTAAACGAAAATCATACATATCATATGGATCAATAAATTTAGGATCCTGATTATTAATCACATTCACAAAATGTTCATTTTCAATATCTTCACCGGTTTTTATCAAGGAATTTTCAAATTGATAATCACTACCAAATTCTAAATCCAAATCAATCATTATTTCCTCGGACAAGTTACCATAAATGATACAATTTCCAAAATAGGCATCAAAGGGACGAGTATCAAGCACAGTTCCATTGCCATCATCATACACAAGGTAATTATTTAAAGCCAAAGAACTACTTTGACGGCTACCCGCAAAATAATTAGCAAATGTACAATGTTTAAAATTGTATAATCCGCCGTAAAACAATGCGGCTGTGTATTGTCCACAATCTAAGAACACAGAGTTTTCTGCTGTAATATGAGCCCCAGCACCGTATAATCCAGCCACATTCATATGTTGAACAATGCAGTTATCTATAGTTACAGTAGGAATTCCAGGCGTAACCACTGTATCGGCACGAATCCCAATAATTGAGTTTTTCACCTCAGCATATCGCATTTCATTGTACTTACTCCCGGGTAAAAAATGAACACCACCGAGCAAATAAATTCCACCGCCCTCAAGGGTAATCCACGCGCCCCATTGTCCCGGAATATCATCGTACGCACTTTCAAGCCGATCGCCTTGAAAAACCACCATATTGTCTTTTTCTCCGTTCACTTTTAGGGTGCCGTTCACAAGCATGCTCGATCCATAGTGAAAATGTAATTGCGTGCCAGCCTCAATTTGCAAGGTGACATCATCCTCAACTAAGACAGAATTATAGATTAAAATTGGCCGCTCTGGAGTCCATGTTGTATCATTTAATACGTACTCGCCATTCACTAAAAATACATTTTGTCCAAAGGCAACTAAATCAACATCCTGAGCATTTCCGTTTGATACAAATACAATGGAATCTTGCTCTACCATATCATTTTCAGAAGGATTAATGGTTACCTCAACAAAAATAAAAAGTGAATCTTCAGCAGCAATTTCTATATCTGAAATTTGATTTCCGGGGCATCCGTCGATATTAAGACGAAACACCGAAGCATCTCCTCTCGCCAAGACGATTTCATCAATTTTCATGGACTTACTATGCGGATTAATAACCGTTAAATATTGCGTAGTTGACCCAATACTTGTGAAAATCGTATCAAACTGAACAGTATCCGTTGAAAACGTAAGCTTATCCGACGGGCTGCTTGTATATTGGTTTCGCTCGCAAGAAGAAATTATGACAAGCAAGCTAAAACAAAACGATATAACGACAAATATTCGCATAGGACAAAGATAAGATAAGATTTTCAATGCTAGTAATTTCAATTCGATAAATTAACGTTAAGATGAATAACTTATTGCAATGAAGCCTGATGGCTTCAACATAAATAACCACCGGTAAACCCGGTAATACCTAACCCCCTATGCTCATCTACCCTGAAGGGATTGAATACAACTTGGCATTACATATTCCATTAAAGAAAAAAATGCTTTAATTGAATACATTAAAAATCGGGAAAATCACCCCTGCTTTTCACTCAACTCCAACCAACGCATTTCTTTTTCGTCCAGCAAATCACTAACTTCAGAAAAGCGCTTAGATTTTTCTTGTAATGCATCTACAGATAGCGCTCCAGATGCTAAATCTGCTTCTAAGTTTTGTTTTTCACTACTCAATGCCGAAATTTCCTTATCAAGTTTTTCGAACTCCATTTTTTCCTTATACGATAATCTATTGGAGTAATTATTGACTGATTGTTTTGATTCAGCTTTTTTTTTCGTTCCCTTTTTCTTTGATGAATTCAATTTTTCAACCCGCTCCTCAAAGTCATTTTTCGAACGGTAAACTGAGTAATTTCCGGGAAAATCTTTGACATTTCCTTTGCCGTCAAAAACAAACATATGATCCACAATTTTATCCATAAAATATCGGTCGTGAGACACAATAAGCATGGATCCATTGAATTGCAGAAGGTAATCTTCTAAAACCTGCAAAGTTATTATATCCAAATCGTTGGTTGGCTCATCAAGAATCAAAAAATTTGGCTTTGTCATTAAGACAGTACATAGATACAACCGTCGTTTTTCTCCTCCACTCAATGTTTTTATTTGTTGCTGCTGCTTTGGCACGGGAAACATAAAATAGAGTAAAAATTGCTGTGCCGAAAAATTCTTGTCCTTATCTAATTGAACATTTTCTGCAATTTTAGTAACGGCATCAATCACACGGTCTTCCTCGTTAAAATTCATTCCATTTTGTCGATAATAAGCCAAATTTACAGTTTGTCCTACTTCAATTCTTCCTGAATCTGGCTTCAAGTGCCCTACCAACAATTCTAAAAAAGTAGTTTTTCCGGTTCCATTTGCCCCGACAATTCCAATTTTCTCAAAAGGTGCAAATTTATAGTTAAAATCCTTAATCAGAATATTTTCATCAAACCCTTTTGTTAAATTAAAAATGTCAAATATTTTACTGCCCAAACGAGTAGAAGGGATGGCAATATTCATTGCTTGTTCTCGTTTCTGCTCCGCTTTTTGCTTCAGCTCATAATAATTATCAACTCGGAATTTTGATTTTGTTCCTCGGGCTTTTGGCATACGGCGCATCCATTCCGATTCACTTCTCAAGAGGTTTTCAGCCTTTTCAGCTACAACCACTTGATTTTCTTTTCGTTCCTGTCGTTTTTCAAGATAATATGAATAATTCCCCTTGTAGGTGAATAGCTGATTATCATCAATTTCCATAATAACATTACACACGCGATCTAAAAAATAGCGATCATGCGTTACCATCAGAAGTGTTTTTCCACTCTGAATTAAGAAATTCTCTACCCACTCAATCATATTCAAATCCAAATGGTTTGTTGGCTCATCGAGAATTAATAAGTCGGGTTCTTCGAGCAAAACCGCAGACAATGCCACACGTTTTTGCTCGCCACCGCTTAATTGACCGACTTTCTTATCAATTTCGTCAATTTTCAATACCGTAAGAATTTGTTTCATTTTCAACTCCAAATCCCATGCATCAAGCCGATCCATTTCGTCAATGCCGGCTTGTAACTTATCCGAATCACTGGAGGTAAGTGCTCTGCTATACTCGCGAACAGCATTCATTAAAGGAGAATCAAGATGAAAAATCGCATCAATGACTGTTTTGAAGTCATCCAACATAATATCTTGTGGCAAAAACCCGATTCGTAAATCTTGAACAATCGATAACTTGCCCTCATCTGGAGTGTCTGTCCCTGCAAGAATATTTAACAAGGTCGATTTTCCCGTTCCATTTTTGGCAATCAATGCAATTTTTTGTCCTTCAGAAACACTAACTGATATGTTTTCAAAAAGCAGATTATCACCAAACCGTTTAGAAATATTTTCCGCCTGCAATAAACTTCTCATGTCTTATCCTCCTTTTCATCTAACAGTCTCGGCCTCAATTTTTTTGTACGTTCGTAAGCCTGTTGTGCTTTCCAGTCGTCAATTTTACTAAAATTTCCGCTACGCAATATTTCCGGCACTTCCCAACCTTTATAATCGGCAGGACGGGTATAAACCGGCGAAGAAAGCAATCCATCTTGGAAAGAATCAGTTAATGCTGAAGTTTCATCTGACAATACGCCAGGAATTAATCGCACAATACTATCTACCATTACCGCAGCTGCTAATTCACCACCGGTCATCACAAAATCACCAATGCTGATTTCTTTGGTAATAAGATGCTCCCTAATTCGATGGTCAATCCCTTTATAATGTCCACATAGGATGATAATATTTTCCAACATTGACATTGCATTTGCCATCGGTTGATCAAATTGGGCTCCATCCGGCGAAGTATAAATGATTTCATCATAATTTCTTTCTTTTTTCAAATCAGAAATACAACGGTCCACCGGCTCGGGCATTAATACCATTCCTGCATCATTTCCATAGGCGTAATCATCAACCTGCCTGTGCTTTCCGATGCCATACTCCCTTAAATCATGAAGGTGAATTTCAACAAGATTTTGTTGCTGAGCCCGTTTTAAAATGGAGTGACTCACAGGACTTGTTAATAATTCTGGCAAAACTGTGATAATATCAATGCGCATATTATTAAATTTGTGCAAAATTAATGAAAACCTTTGAGACAAAGTCAGATTCAATCTAAATTGTTAATATTAACCCGATTTAACAAGAAATGCTTTGAAAATTTGCGGTTTAAGTCTTAATTTCGAACATTTTTACTAAAATTGCAATCTTTTTGAAAAATCTAAAGATATTTGCAAATATAATATGAAGTAATTTAATCTGTAATGAACGAAGAAAAACAGAACATCAACTTGAAAAACGAAGATTTGAACAATCAAGGACAGGAAAATGCTCAAAACAGTGCATCTGAAACCGTGTCAGATTCAAATCAGGGAACTACGCAACCTGAAGCACAGGATGTTTCAAAAGAAGCTACTGACAATGTGTCAGAAGAAGAAGAAGCAACTGCTCAGGATAATACAGAAGCGACCTCCGAAACCACAAAGAAAGAAATGCCTTCGGCTGAAGTACAAGACAAGCCGGAAGCTGAACATTCAGAACCTGAAAAAACCGAACCTGAAGCTGTAAAACCTCAACCGGCACCATCAGAAAGCAAAACCGATGTCAGTAAGCCAACTGATGATGGCAATAAAGGTGAGAAAAGTGATGAAGGTGAAGATAAGAAAAAGAAGAATAAGTCGGATGAAATGCCGGATTATAACACTTACACGAAACAAGCATTGTTAGAAGCCCTAAAAAATGCGGTTCAAAGTGACGATGTACAAAATTCACGTTCGCATGTTGATGCCATAAAAGCAAGTTTTTATAAGCAGCAACATGAAAAGCTATCAGAGTTAAAACAATTATTCGTTGAGAGCGGAAAAGATCCAATGGATTTTGACCCTCCAAAAGATAAAGACGAAACCTACTTAAAAGAATTACTTGAAGATTTCAAAGTAAAAAAAGCCAAGTTTAATGCTGAACAAGAGGAGCTTAAGCTTGAAAATCTAAAAGAGAAAGAAGCAATTGTTGAAAAGATTAAAGTGCTTGCCAATGGTGAAGAGTCGTTGCGCAAAACCTTTGAGGAGTTTCGTGATTTGCAAAATAAATGGAAGAAAATTGGCACAGTACCCAAAGAAAATGCGCGGGAATTGTGGAATAACTATAACCTTCAAGTGGAGCGCTTTTATGATTTCATAAAAATTAATAATGAACTCCGCGATATGGATTTCAAAAAGAATTTGGAATTAAAGCTTGAGTTATGTGAGAAAGCGGAAAAACTCATTTTAGAGCCAAAAGTTATTGATGCATACAGAAAACTTCAGGATTTTCATGATTTATGGCGTGAAACTGGTCCTGTCCCAAAAGAAAAGCGTGAAGAGCTTTGGGAACGTTTCAGCATGACATCGCAAAAAATCAATAAAAAACATCAAGATTATTTCTTGAAGAAAAAAGAAGATCGCGAACATAGTCTCAATGCAAAAAATGCACTCTGCGAAAAAGCTGAAATCATTGCGAATCAAAATATTAAAGACATAAAAGAATGGAATGAGCGCACCAACGAGGTGATAGAGCTTCAAAAAGTTTGGAAAACCATTGGTATGGTACCACAGAAACATAATGCTGCCATTTACGATCGGTTCCGTTCTGCTTGCAATTTATTTTTTGATAAAAAACAAGAATTTTTCAAACAGCGTAAATCCGAGTTTGATGAGAACTTGCAAAAAAAGACGGACATTTGTGTACGTACAGAAGCAATACAGAACAACACCAATTGGAATGAGACCCGCGATGAAATTTTAAAATTACAGGACGAATGGAAAACCGTTGGGCCGGTTCCAAAAAAACAATCGAATGACGTATGGAAACGCTTCAGGGCGGCTTGTAATACATTCTTTACAGCTCGTGATAATTATTTCAAAACACGGAAAAATGAAGAGAAAGAAAATCTTAAGAAAAAACAGGATTTAATCGAAGCCATTAATGCCTTTAAAGCGTCAGATGACAAAGCGAAAAATCTAAAAGCATTGCAAGACTTTCAAACCCAATGGACACAAACCGGCTTTGTCCCCAAACGGGAAAAAGACAAACTTCAGGATGAATATAAAGCTGCAATCAAAAAAGCATTTCAGGGGATTGACATTACTTTATCAGGCTTAAGCGACATTCAATATCAAAAGCAAGTTGACGAATGGGCAAAAGCCAAAGACAATAGAAAAATCGAAGATGAAAGGCAACGACTTAACAACAGAATCAATAAAATCAAAGAAGATATCGTTTTGCAGGAAAATAACATGAGTTTTTTCACAGGCAGCAGCAGCGGATCGCTATTGGATAACGTCAAGAAAAAGACAGAAAAAGCGAAACAAGAGAAATCACGCTTAATGGAAAAGCGTAAAATTCTAGATCTCGCATTACGAAATCTAAAAAAAGAAGAATGAATCCATTAAAATCGAAATTTGTTTTAAGCCTCTTAATTGCAATCTCACCACTATTGATTTTTGCACAAACTGCAAATATCAAAGGATTTGTGTACGATAAAGAAACCGGCGATGCTTGTATTTTTGCTAATGTGTTTATTAAAAACACGCAGCTTGGTGCAGCAACTGACATGAACGGTTATTTCAATATCAATAAAGTGCCCGCCGGAGAACATAAAATTGTTATTTCTTATGTTGGTTACGATACACTTTCACAACAGATTGTAATAAAAGAAGGACAACTTTTTTCACAAAATTTTTATCTTGAGCCCAGCTCTGTTATTCTTGATGAAGCCTTGGTTTCAGCAGAACGCATGGAGCGGACAACACAGGTAAGAACCTCAGTTACTAAGGTACAACCCGTACAAATTAAACGCCTACCGAGCATAGGTGCCGAACCAGATATTGCTCAGTATTTACAAATTGTTCCGGGAGTTGTTTTCACAGGTGATCAAGGAGGTCAATTGTACATCAGGGGAGGTTCGCCAATCCAAAATTTAGTCCTACTCGACGGAATGGTGGTTTACAATCCATTTCACTCTATCGGTTTATTTTCAGTGTTCGATTCTGACATCATTCAAAATACCGATGTTTATACCGGTGGTTTTTCAGCTGAATATGGAGGTCGAATTTCTTCAGTAATGGATTTTACTATGAGAGATGGGAATAAAAAACGCTTTGCAGGAAAAATATCCGCGAGTCCATTTGGATCAAAACTTTTGCTAGAAGGTCCTTTTATAAAGTTTAAACCGGAAAAAGGCAGTGCCTCTTATCTCGTTTCGGCAAAAACATCTTATTTAGAGCAGACATCAAAATACCTCTATGGCTATATCGCTGACAGCCTCCCATTTAACTACACCGATATTTATGCAAAAACATCATTTAATGCAGCAAATGGAAGTAAAGTTAATCTGTTCGGGTTCAATTTTCGCGACCAAGTAAATTACGGCGCACTTTCTAACTTAAACTGGAACAGCAGCGGCTTAGGCAGTAATTTCATCATTGTTCCTGATGGATCAAGTGTGATGATACGGGCAAATTTATCGTATTCAAATTATTTAATTTCCTTATCGGATGCCAATAATATTCCTCGTAGCAGTGAAATCTCAGGCTATAATGGCGGATTAGATTTTATTTATTTCCTTGGGAAAAATGAATTCGTATGGGGAATTGAAACGCTAGGTTTTAAAACCGATTATGTCTTTCAAAACAGCATAGGTCGCACACTGAATCAACGGGAAAACACCACCGAATTAGCGGCTTATACAAGATACAAAATAAACAGAGGATCGTTGGTTTTTGAGCCTTCATTCAGAGTCCATTATTATGCATCCCTTTCGGATGTTTCGCTTGAACCAAGACTTGGCGTAAAATACAATTTAACCGAAGTCTTTCGCATAAAATTTGCCGGTGGTTTTTATTCACAAAACCTGATTGCAGCAAACTCCGACAGAGATGTTGTGAATCTGTTTTATGGCTTCTTATCAGGATCAGAAGCGATACCTAATGAATTAGATGGCGAGCCAATTACTCACAAATTGCAAAAATCGCAACATGCCATTGCAGGCTTCGAATATGACATTACAAATTATTGGGAACTCAATGTTGAGGGCTATTACAAGAATTTCTCACAACTCACAAACATCAATCGAAATAAGCTTTATGACGATACTCCTGAAAATTATCAAATACCAGATTATCAAAAGAAAGATTTCATCATTGAGAAAGGCGCTGCCTACGGAATGGATATTTTGCTAAAATACGAACACAACCGTTTGTATCTTTGGATGGTTTACGGACTCGGTTGGGTCAATCGCTTTGATGGCATAGAAACCTATTCCCCGCATTTCGACCGTCGGCATAATATGAATTTTGTTGGAACCTATCATCTTGGCGAAGACCGATCATGGGAAATAAGTGCACGCTGGAATCTTGGTAGTGGATTTCCATTTACACAAACTCAAGGATTTTACGAGCAGCTTCCACTTTACGGAAATATTAATACAGATTACTGGCAACTCAATGGTGATTTAGGAATTATCTATGGAGAAATTAATGAAGGCAGATTGCCAATGTACCATCGCCTTGATATTAATGTAAAAAAACATTTTGATTTAAGCGAGCATTCCAGACTTGAAATCAGCGCAAGTGTAACCAATGTTTATAACAGAGAAAATATATTTTATTTTGACCGTATAAATTTCTCACGTGTCAACCAGTTACCGATAATGCCAAGTTTAGGAATTAATTTAACATTTTAAATTTTAGTAGTTGTGAATAATACAAATTACATTTTTGTTACAGGAGGAGTTGCTTCATCCCTTGGAAAAGGAATAATTTCAGCCTCACTTGCGAGATTATTGCAAGCCAGAGGCTACTCAGTAACAATCCAGAAATTAGACCCCTATATCAACATCGACCCCGGCACCTTAAACCCTTATGAACACGGAGAATGTTATGTTACTGAAGACGGTGCAGAAACCGATTTGGATTTGGGGCATTATGAGCGATTTCTTAATCAACATACCAGCCAAAACAACAATGTTACTACAGGCAGAGTTTATCAAACAGTGATTGACAAAGAGCGACGCGGCGATTATCTCGGAAAAACCGTTCAAATTATTCCCCACATTACCGATGAAATTAAACGACGCATTAAACTACTTGGCACAAAACACAAATATGATTTTGTCATTACTGAAATCGGTGGAACCGTTGGTGATATCGAGTCCCTACCATATATTGAAGCGGT
Source organism: Bacteroidota bacterium (assembly GCA_034658655.1). Lineage (GTDB taxonomy): Bacteria > Bacteroidota > Bacteroidia > Bacteroidales > ML635J-15 > JAQIBY01. The sequence goes on along the minus strand of JAYEFQ010000004.1, from coordinate 5,284 downwards.
TAGACAATTGCGATGGGAAATGGGAAATAATTCCGTAAATATTCATCTCACACTAGTTCCTTTTCTCAAAGCATCAGGAGAACATAAAACGAAACCAACGCAACATTCTGTCAAAAAATTATTGGAAGAAGGCGTTCAACCTGACATCATTGTTATTCGCACAGAAACTCCAGTTGCAAATGATATTAAAGCAAAAGTTGCTCAATTCTGTAATGTTCAGGCTAATGCAGTAATTGAGTCAAAAGATGTACCAAGCATTTATGAAGTTCCGCTAATGATGCAAAAGGAACAATTGGATGTAATTGTTTTAGAAAAGCTTAGATTGGAAGTAAAAGAAGCACCACAATTGAAAACTTGGACTAGTTTCCTTAAACGTTTAAAAAATCCAAAAGGAAGTGTTGACATCGCACTTGTTGGGAAATATATTGAACTACCGGACGCCTATAAATCCATTCACGAATCATTTATTCATGCCGGAGTGATAAATGAAGTAAAAGTGAATGTACACATGGTAAATTCTGAAACCATCAATGCGAACACTGCTTCTGACTTGCTTAAGCAATATAAAGGCATATTGATTGCCCCAGGATTTGGGAGCCGCGGCATTGAAGGAAAAATTGAAGCTGCTCGTTTTGCACGTGAAAACAACATCCCATTTCTCGGAATTTGCTTAGGAATGCAATGTGCCGTAATTGAATTTGCGCGCAATGTCATTGGCATGGAAAAAGCCAATTCAGCAGAGATGGATCACAATACTCCCTATCCTGTAATTGATTTAATGGAATCACAAAAACAAGTAACAGACAAAGGTGGAACCATGCGTTTGGGGGCATATCCCTGCGTTATAGAAAAAGACAGTCTCGCAGACAAAGCCTATCAACGAGTTAATATTTCAGAACGACACAGACATCGCTATGAATTTAACAACATGTACCTTGATGATTTCACCAAACATGGTATGATTCCTACCGGAACAAATCCGAACACGGAGCTTGTGGAAATTATTGAAATTCCGAAACATAAGTGGTTTGTTGGCGTACAATTTCACCCCGAATATCAAAGTACCGTCATTAATCCACACCCTATATTTACTGAATTTGTTAAAGCAACACTCTCATAATTTGAATTATTGTTATGGATAAAAATAGTATAATCGGCTTACTTATCATTGGTGCAATTTTAGTTGGATACACCATCTTTTCTACACCAAACGCTAAAGAGCGTGCAGAATTAGAACGCAAACGCGACTCTATCATTCAAACGGAACATGTAAAAGACTCGCTTGCAAGCATAGAACTAGAGGCTGCACGCAAAGCACAGCAAGACTCACAAACATCTAATAATCCTTCGGGCGATGAAAATCAGAGCAATACACAAGATGCAGAAACCTTAAAACACTTACAAGACTCAATTCAAACCATTGAGCAAAAACAAAAATATGGTGTACTTGCAGATGCTGCTACTGGTGAAAATGAAATCATTCGACTCGAGAATGACAGAATGGTTGTCAGTTTCAGTACGAAAGGTGGAAAAGTTTGTGCCGTTGAGCTGAAAAACTACAAAACCCACAACGGCGAGCCACTATATTTATTTCAAGGAGATTCTTCCATTAATTTCGGATATGAAATGCTTATAGACAATCGTGCGGTAAAAACCAACGATATGTATTTTAAGTACATAGGCGACCGAGATCACATTACCGTCAATGAAAATGATTCATCAAGTGTGTCATTCCGTTTATACGCAGGGGAAAACAGCTATATCGAATATGTTTATCAGCTTACGGATAAAGATTGGATGCTAGATTACGACGTGAACCTCATAAACATGGATGACATTTTGGCTCAAAATGTCAACTTCATTCGTTTAGATTGGTCGGCTAGACTTCCGCAGCTCGAGAAAGGCAGAAAGTGGGAAACACAAAACACTACAGTTCAATACCGTTTTGATAACGGAGACATTGAAGAGCTTAAAAAACGGAAAGATAAAGACGAAGCCAGCTCAGCCGGAAACGTGAATTGGGTAGCGTTTAAACAGCAATTCTTTTCAAGTTTTTTGATTAACGATAACAATTTTGAAGAACCCGTTTTCAATACAAAAACCATTGAAACTGGTCCTTATATTCAAGAATTACACGCAGAACTCACACTGCCATACATGCATGAAGCACAAAAAACCTACGACATGCAGTTTTATTTCGGTCCGAATAAATATTCTACACTAAAATCCTATGACCGGGATATGGAAAAAGTGATTCCTCTCGGGAATTCCGTGTTCCGTTGGGTAAACCGTTTTGTTGTTATTCCGCTATTTAACTGGCTAGGAAATTGGATTAACAATTACGGAATTATCATCTTAATTATGACTCTGCTGATTAAGCTTGTGTTGTTCCCTTTAACGTACAAATCCTACTTGTCCATGGCAAAAATGCGTGTATTAAAACCGCAAATTGAAGAATTAAGCAAAAAATATCCAAAAGGAAAAGAAGCAGAGAAACAAAAGGCAACCATGGCGCTGTACAAAAAAGCAGGCGCCAATCCGATGGGAGGTTGTTTGCCAATGTTACTCCAAATGCCAGTATTGATTGCGCTCTTCCGCTTTTTCCCTTCATCCATTGAGTTGAGACAACAATCATTCCTTTGGGCAAATGATTTATCAAGTTATGATTCCATTTTAAATTTACCTTTCGAAATTCCAATGTATGGTGATCACGTGAGTTTATTCACTTTATTGATGGCAATTTCCATGATTATCTCAACAAAACTCAGTAACGCAAATCAAGCATCAGGATCTAACCAAGCAACCATGAAAATGATGATGTGGTTTATGCCGGTTATGCTACTGGTTATGTTTAACGGATATGCCTCAGGATTAAGCTATTATTATTTCCTCGCCAACTTAATTACAATAGCACAAACATTTATTATTCGAAAATATATTGTCAGTGAAGATAAAGTATTAGCAAAACTCGAAGCAAATAAGAAAAAGCCGACGAAACCAAAATCCAAATGGCAAAAACGCCTTGAAGAGTCAGCGAAACAACGTGGATATAACCCAAAACAAAAAAAATAAATCTGCATATGCTTGCAGTCAACAATTTAACAATACGATTTGCCGGAGAAGCGATTTTTTCCGGCATTTCATTTATGATTAAACCGAAAGACCGTATCGGTTTAACCGGAAAAAACGGAGCAGGAAAAACCAGTCTTTTAAAGATACTTACCGGAGAATTAGAAGCATCCGAAGGGGATGTGTCAAAACCCGGAAATTGCAGTATTGCCTATCTGCCACAGCATATATTATTTAAGGATACAGGAAATACGGTTTTGCAAGAAGCACGCTCTGCTTTTCCTGAAATTGTGGCAATTGATGCTTCCATGGAAAAGCTAACGAAATCGCTGAATGAGCGTGAAGATTACGAATCAGAAGGATATGAAAAAATCATACAATCAGTTTCAGAACTTTCTGAACGCCGTGCTCTTTTAAATGCAGACAGCATTGAGGGACAAATTGAAAAAACTATGCGTGGACTAGGATTTCTTCCTGGAGATATGCATCGCAATACCGCCGAATTTAGTGGCGGATGGAGAATGCGAATTGAGTTGGCAAAATTATTGCTTAGTCAGCCCAATGTGTTAATGCTTGACGAACCAACAAATCATCTCGACATCGAATCCATTCAATGGCTTGAAGATTTTTTAATTAATTATCAGGGCGCAATTATCTTAATATCGCACGATAGGTTATTCTTAGATCATGTAACAAAACGTACCGTAGAACTCGAATTGGGAAATATGTACGATTATCCGGCAAGCTTTACCAAATACGAAATAATGCGGGAAGAACGACTCACTTTGCAAAAAGCAGCCTTAGACAATCAGCAAAAGAAAATTGCTGATACCGAACGCTTTGTCGAAAAATTCAGATACAAAGCAACCAAGGCAAAACAAGTGCAATCGCGGGTAAAGCAATTAGAGAAAACAGAAAAAATTGACATTGAAGTAACAGATAATTCTAAAATTCACTTTCGTTTTCCACCTGCTCCTCGCTCAGGAGCAATTGTGATAGAAACCAAGCATCTATCGAAATCATACGGGGAACTACAAGTTTTGAAAGATGTCAATTTTATTCTTGAGCGTGGCGATAAAGTTGCTTTTGTCGGACGAAATGGCGAAGGGAAAACAACCTTGTCGCGAATTATCATGAAACAATTGCAGTTTGTACATGGAGAACTAATTCATGGGCACAATTTGGATATCGGATATTATGCGCAGAATCAGGATGAAATGTTAGACAATAATAAAACCGTTTTTCAAACTTTAGATGATGAAGCGGTTGGGGATGTTCGAAAAAACATACGCGGAATTCTAGGAGCATTCATGTTTTCAGGCGATGATATCGACAAACGAGTTTCTATCTTATCGGGAGGCGAACGTAGTCGGCTGGCATTGGCAAAATTATTGCTAAAACCACATAATTTATTAGTGCTCGATGAGCCGACAAATCATCTTGATATCCGCTCAAAAGATGTGCTAAAACAAGCACTTCAGGAATACGATGGCAGTTTAATAATTGTCTCGCATGACAGATATTTTTTAGATGGCTTAACCGAAATCGTTTACGAATTTAAGCAGAAAAATATCAAACAGCATCTCGGTGGGATTAGTGCATTTATTGAACGACGACGCATTGAGAACCTACAAAGCCTGAATGCAGCAAAACAGATCAAACAGGCACAGAAATCCACTTCATCCGGCAAAGGGAAACAAGATTACAAAGCGAAGAAAGCTAAAGAAAAACAGAGGCGCAAATTGCAACGACTAGTTGACGAATCTGAAAAAAACATAGAAACTTTTGAGCAGGAACTTACTGAATTAGAAACACTCATGGCGAAGCCCGAAAACGCCAATCAGGAGCATTTCGACAAATATCATCATTTGAGTCAAAAATTAAATCAGGCAATGGAAGTCTGGGATAAAGTGCAGCAAGCTTTGGAAAAATTTGATGAGAAAAACCCTTAATAATAAGGAGAGGTTTTCACTCAAACTTCTAACTTCAAACCTCAAACCCTTGTCTCCGCCAGCAGTCGGACAGGCAGCCTCCCGGCGGATCAAATTCCCTGAGTGTCATTTTTCAGGAGTTTGCTAACTAAAAAATGTAACACGAAGCAATCCCGACGAATATCGAGGCCTCCAACCTCTAACCTCAAACCTCAAACCTCCAACCTCTAACCTCTAACCTCAAACCTCTAACCTCAAACCTCTAACCTCAAACCTCTAACCTC
>JAYEFQ010000003.1:0-27919 GCA_034658655.1 Bacteroidota bacterium | reverse complement strand
CATTTTCATCTTTCACGTACAAATATATGTTACCAAAATGATATGATGAGTCTTTTTGATTAAAAACTTGTACCTCAAAGCCCTCACCCTCAAGCATTTGTTTTGCCATTGTTATGATATGCTCTTTGTTGCTTGTAAATACTTTAGTCCAATTTTCCATCTTCTGTGTCTTCCGGTTTGGATTCTTCGGGTTTATCCTTTTTTGTTTTTTTAGATGCTTTTTTTGTTGTCGTTTCAGATTTCACTTCAGCCTTTGGCATCTCCTGCGATTTGTTTTCAGTTTTCTCGTTTTCTTTCGTGTCTCCATTGCTACCAATGAGCTTTTCTCTTCCTTCATCGCCTTTACGTGGACCAAAGATTTTTTCCAAATCATCACTAAAAATCACCTCTTTTTTTAGGAGTTGCTCTGCAAGTTTCCCAAGACCTTCTTTATTTTCTTTTAGTACCTTAATAGCCCTTTTATATTGCGTGTCAATAATGTTTTTAACTTCATTGTCAATTAACTCAGCAGTTATTTCACTATATGGTTTCGTAAAATTGTATCCCGCATCACCAGAGGAATCGTAATATGATAAATTTCCAATTTTGGGGCTCATTCCAAAATAGGTAACCATTGCAATGGCTTGTTTAGTTACTTTTTCCAAATCATTCATTGCACCGGTAGAAATTTTTCCGAAAGTAATTTCTTCAGAAGCTCTTCCTCCTAATGCGGCGCACATTTCATCCAACATTTGTTCGGTTGTTGTTATTTGTCTTTCTTCAGGCAAATACCAAGCTGCACCTAATGCTCTACCACGTGGAATAATGGTAACTTTCACCAATGGATTTGCGTGTTCAAGCAGCCAACTTACGGTTGCATGTCCGCCTTCATGAAATGCAATTGTACGTTTTTCAAGTTTGGATATGATTTTATTTTTCCGCTCAAGACCACCGATAATACGGTCAACGGCAGCATGAAAATCTTCTTTTCCAACTGATTTCTTTTTATTTCTAGCAGCAATTAAAGCCGCCTCGTTACAAACATTTGCAATATCAGCTCCTGAGAATCCGGGAGTTTGTTTTGCTAGTAATGTAATATCAACATCTTTACCCATTTTCAAGGGTTTAACATGCACTTTAAAAATGGCTTCACGTTCGTTTAAATCAGGAAGATCCACATGAATTTGTCTATCAAAACGACCAGCTCTCATCAATGCTTTATCAAGCATGTCGGCACGGTTTGTAGCTGCGAGAATAATCACACCCGAGTTAGTACCAAAGCCATCCATTTCGGTCAAAAGCTGATTCAACGTATTTTCACGCTCATCATTTGAGCCCATGTTAGGATTTTTTCCACGGGCACGACCAATTGCATCAATTTCATCAATAAAAACAATACAAGGCGCTTTGGTTTTTGCTTGTTTAAACAAATCACGCACCCTTGAAGCACCAACACCTACAAACATTTCCACAAAATCAGAGCCTGATATTGAGAAAAAGGGAACGTTGGCTTCGCCTGCAACTGCTTTTGCCAGCAAGGTTTTTCCGGTTCCGGGAAGACCTACTAACAGTGCTCCTTTTGGAATTTGTCCACCAAGTTCGGTATATTGTTTTGGATGTTTAAGAAAATCAACAATTTCCATGACTTCAACTTTCGCCTCTTCTAATCCTGCAACATCTTTAAAGTCGGTTTTTACATCTTTTTCTTTATCAAAGAGTTGTGCTTTAGATTTTCCAACATTAAAAATTTGATTTCCACCTTGACCTCCGCCCATACGGCGAAACATAAAGACCCAAAGAAGGATAATTATTCCAACGGGTAAAAGCCAGTAAAGCATTTGACTCATATTTTGACGAGTTTCATGCATTATGGTTACTTGTTCACTATCGGGAATATCTTTTTGTAATTCAGCCAGACGTTCTTCAAAGAAATTCAAATCACCGACAGTAAATTCATAATTTGGTTTATTCCCGATATTTGATGTGTGCGCATCCTCATATTCAGGTTTATCAATTGCTTCTGACTTAAGGTAAATTTCGGCAGTACGCTCGGTTCCATTATTAACAACAACAACTTTTTCCACATCATTGTTTGCAAGCATTTCTTTTTCAAATCGTTGACGTGAAATCTCTTGTGGGTTACCTCCAAAATTCATTAAATCGCTTGCAATTAAAATCACAAATAATCCAGCAAATATCCACCACGTATTAAATTTGGGCTTTCCTGTTTCCGGCTTTTTTCCGTTGGGTTGCTTCTTTTTTCCAATGTTACTAGTAAACCCCGACTTCTTTTTTTCACTCATATTGTTTTCCTTCTTAACTATTAAACCAATAAATAATCAATTGGTTTATACTATTTTATATAAATATCTAAACAGACAATAAAACGCTAAAAATACATAAAATATTTTTGTTCTATGATTGATTGTCGCCTTGACATCAGTTAATAATTTGTTAATCTATTTCTTTAAATACCGTTTTCGTTATTTTTCCCTAATATTTCCAAGGTCATCAATACTAACTTTATCTGCATCTGCCCATACTTCTTCAAGTCTAAATTTTTGTCGTCCTTGTTCTGAAAAAACATGAACCACCACATCAAAATAATCCAACAATATCCATTCAGGGTCATCATTTATGCCTTCACTTGAAAATACCTTCTCATTAAGTTTTTCTCGACAATTACGACGGATTTCATTAACAATGGCATCCATTTGTGAATGATTACTTGCTTGACAGATGACAAAAAAGTCCGTAATTGAATTATAAAGCTTTCGCAAATCGAGATTAACAATTTGTTCTCCTTTTTTTTCAAGGATTGCTTCATTAATTGTATCGCGAAGTATTTCGCTTGATGTCAAATCTTTTGAATTTGTCATTTATTATTTTTTTCACAAAGATAAGAAACTGATTGAGAATTAGCTTGTTTTATTGGTATAAAATGACTAATAAAACGTCTATCAACCAGTTTTTTTCTCTCAGCTGATTTGTATTATTTATAATGCGGGCTAAAATGCTTCGCCTTTTTTGATAACTCGTTTTTTGTAAACCACATAATACATTGCCGGTATAACTAGCAATGTAAGCAAAGTTGAAAAGCTTAATCCGAAAATAATTGTCCAAGCCATTGGTCCCCAGAATTGTGAGGAGTCTCCACCCCAATAAAAATTAGGACTAAAGTCAGTAAGCAAACCAATAAAATCAATATTGACACCCAGCGCGAGTGGTAATAAACCGAAAATTGTAGAAAAAGCCGTGAGCAACACTGGGGTTAATCGTATTTTGCCTGCTTCAACAATTGCTTGTCTGAATGGCATGCCGTGTTTTCTTAAATTATCTGTGTAGTCAATTAATAGAATTCCATTGTTAACTACAATTCCACCGACTGCAATTATCCCTAAACCACTGAGAAATAAGGAGAATGACATACTGAAAATCATTGTACCGAGAAAGACACCAATTAAGCTTAATACAACTTGTGTAAGTACAATTCCGGGTTTGCCTATGGAGTTAAATTGAGAAACAAGAATTAAAAAAATTAATGCAATACTGATAAAAATTGCAAAAGTCAGAAAGCTCATAGTTTCTTCAATTTTTTCTTGTTCTCCGGTAAATTCAACGGTGTATCCTTCGTCTAAATCAAGCTCGGTTGTAAAAGCTGCCTCCAGTTTACTAATTATATTAATTGCATTATATCCTTCCAGAACATTTGAACTCAATGTATTTGTTCGTTTATACTCTTTTCGGATAATTCCACCATAAGAAGATAAATATTCTAAATCGGCTACTGCTGAAATTGGAACTAGGTTTGGATTTCGCCCGACTTTCATGTTCATTAAAGCTTCAATATCATCGCGAGTTTCTTTTTCAAGCCTAATGATAATAGGATATTCGTCTTCCCCTTGTCGGAAACTTGAAACCTCAGAACCATAAATTGCAGTACGCAAGGCGTTCCCAATCATTGCTGTATTGATGTCCAAATCATTGGCTTTGGATCGATCAACATTAACAATAATTTCCGGATTATGTTTTTCCAAATCTGAGTCAAGTTTTTCTACTCCTCGAATATCATATTTTTGAATAATTTGTCGGATTTGAGCTTCAATTTGCGTTAATTTAAACAGATCATCACCTTTAATTTCAATGTTAATAGGAGCTCCGGTTGGAGGACCCTTTTGTTTTTCTTCAACAATAATATCTGCTGCCGGAATAGGTTTTATCCCTTTACGGATAATGTCAAGATATATACTAGTGGGTTCTCCGATACGATATTGATAATCTTTAAATCCAATGGTTACTCGCCCAAGATGCGACATTGGGGCTGAATTTTCAAATGAGGATTTTCCTGCATTCACAGCTACCGAGGAATTAATAAAATCAATATCTTGTTGATAAGGTTTCATTATTGAATCGACTTCCGTTTCAATGATACTCACTACCTCATTAGTTTTTTCTAAGCCAGTACCTGCAGGCATTTTAACGTAAACATAAATTTGAGAAGGATCAGTAGACGGCATTAAGGTTGTTTCGGGTTTGAATACCCCATAAAGCATCATTGTCACAAAAAACAATACAACTGCACCACCGAGGACCATTGCCGGTCGTCCTTTTTTCATTACCCAATTTAATCTTCGTTGGTACCAATTTTGAAGTGCCGGCAATACTTTCTTTTGAAACCCTTTAATTAATGGTTTCATGAGTTGGATAAAGTAAAAAACGATTAATCCGATTGCAATTAAATTTCCGGGAACCATGAATCCGCTAACATAAAATGCTGCACTTACTAATATTGCAATGCCTGTAAATAAAATACGTTTTTTTAGATTTGTTTTCTTTTGATGACTTCTGTATTTCATGAAACTTACTGCAAACACAGGATTAATTACATACGCTACGAAAAGCGAAGCAACCAAGGTAATTGACAAAGTAATTGGCATTTCTCGAATGAATTGTCCCATAATGCCAGGCCAAAATGAAAGTACGACAAAAGGAGCCAGCGTTGTGGTTGTTCCGGCAAGAATTGGGACGGCAACTTCCCCAACTGCGCGTTTTGATGCCGGCACAATTGGCAAATTTGGAGTTTTCATATAATGTCGATAAATGCTTTCAACTACCACAATGGAATTATCAACAAGAATCCCCAGAGCCACAATCAGCGCCATTTGTGAACTCCAATTAATGGTAAAATCCATCAAAGGAATAACGATAAATGCAATTAAAATTGAAATGGGAACAGCAAGTGCTGCAAAACCTGCATTATCAACTCCCATAAAAAACATCAAAACAAAAGCTACCACAATAAATCCCAAAATAATTGTATTAAAAAGGTTACTGATAGAATCTCTTGTCCTTTTACTCATGTCACCGGTTGTGGTAATATCTAATGCTCTTGAAGCATTTTCATAATAAGTATCAATAATCTCATTTGCATTATCAACACATTCAATAAGATTTTCACCGTTTCGTTTAATCACATTTAATGTAATAACATCTTCACCGGATAAACGGGCATATGATTTTCTTTCTTCAAAATCATCTTTAACCTCAGCAATGTCTTTTAGGTAAACTCCTGGCTTAACCATTACATTTTTAAATTCCAAGGGATCTTTTATTTCGCCTACAACCCGCAATGAACGTTTAAAATTATCCATATCAACCTCACCGCCGGCAATTGTCATATTTTCAAAACGGATAATGTTTGATATCTGATCGAAAGAAACTCCGGCAGCTTGCATTTTTGCTAAATCAACATTAATCTGTATTTCGCGGTTTAATGCACCAACAATATCAACACGTGAAACCATACCCAAGCCTTCCAATTGATCTTGTAAATTGTCGGCATGTCTTTTTAATTCAGCTAAAGCCATATCTCCCGAAAGGTTAATATATAACACAGGGATTTGAGACATGTCCATCTGCATAACATCTGGATCTTCTGGCAAATCAGGCAAATCAGATTTTGCTTTGCTTACGGCATCACGAACATCAATTAATGCTTGATTTTCTTCAACATAAGTTTCAAATTCAACCAAAATAATGGAAACATCTTGAGATGATTTGCTGGTAACATGTTTTACTCCGTCAACATTTCGAATTTGCTGCTCTATAGGATATGTTACCAAATTTTCCATATCAGATGGTGAGGTTCCCGGATAAACACTAACGACAGAAAAATACGGAAAAGACACTTCCGGAAATTGTTCTTTTAGTGTATTTGTGTAGGAATATATCCCGGCAAAAACAATAAGTGCCAAGAAAATATAAACCGTTTTTATGTTATCCACTGCAAAATTTGACAGCCAAAATTTTCGCTCTTTTTTCATGATTTTCACCTTTTTTCAAGAATTTCAATGTATTGTCCGTTTGATAAATTTTGATAGCCATCTGTGATAACAAACTCTCCAGCTTTAAGCCCATTCTCAATTTCAGCAAGTTTTATGTTGTTTTGTTTTACAACAATACTACGTCTTTCAGCAATTTTATTGCCTTCTAATTCTGAAACAACGAAAACAAAATTTCCTAATTCATTTTTTTGTATGATATTTAATGGGATACTTGTTGCATTCAGATTTGTATAGTTAAAAACCTTAACACGACTTAGCATATTAGGTTTAACAAATTCCAAATTTTCAGGAACGTTTATTTCAATAGTAAAAGTTCTCGTATCCGCATCAATAACTTGTGAAATGGCTTGAATTACGCTTACAAATTCAGTATCAATACTTGAAAAACTCACAACAACAGAATCTCCCTTATGGATATCAGCGACATACTTTTCTGAAACCTCAGCTTCAACCTTTAAGCTACTTAGTTGAACAATACGATATGCCGGCATATTCATTTTGATGTTTTCTCCAACTTTGATGATTACTTTGTCGATTGTGCCATTAATAGGGGCTGTAATTCTTGTTTGAGATAATTGTTGGTTTAATGTTTCCAATCGATTTTCAAGACCTTCTTTTTGATTTTCCGCCTGTAAATATTGCATTTCACTGCCAATTTCTTGCTCCCAAAGTCGTTTTTGACGCTCATAACTGGTTGTTGCCAGCTCTAAGTTTGTCTCTATTTCTGCTTTTTGTCTTAACAAAATCGTATTATCAATTTCAGCTAAAATGGTTCCTTTTTGTACAAAATCACCTTGTTTATGATGGATTGTCTTAACAATACCAGTATGCTCTGCAGGAACCTGGATGTTATTTTCAGAAGTTACATTACCTTGTACTGTAAAATAATTTTGAAATTTGCTCTGCTTAACGGCTTCTACATGAACAGGAACCCGCCTTATGTTCTTATTATCACCTAATTCTGTTTTTAACTCAGTAATCTGCTTGTCAATTTTAGCAATTTTTTCCTGTAGTTCCGCCTTTTCAGACTCCAGCTTACTGATTTGTTTTTGACCCTCAGGGCTACCGCAACTCATAATAATAATTGCCAAAATTGTAATAATACTTATGTGTTTTACTTTCATAATGGGATTAATTTTCAGGATTTGTCATTAATTTGTCTAAACTTGTTTTTGCTTGAATTAATTCAAGAATTGCATTGTAATAGTTTGTTTGTGATTGTAAGTGTTGTGATTGCACTTGGCTTAAATCCAAACTTGATGCAACGCCTTCACGGTATTTAATTAATGTTTTATTATAAATCTTTTTTGTGAGTTTTGTGTTTTCAGCCTCATTAAGATATTTGCTAAAAGCCGTGTTGTAATCTACCTTAGCCTGCTCAAATTGCATGTTTAAGCCATCTTTTAATGCAGATTTAGAATTTTCTAATTTGTCAAGCTCAATATTTGCTTGTTGTACTTTCGCAAGCCGTTGCCCACTTGAAAATAATGGTAAGGTGACATTAACTCCTATCAAATCATTTGGAGTCATATCAAACTCAGGTTTTTTTAATTTCTCAGTATGAGAATAAAACCCCGAGATCGTCGGCAAATACGCAACTTGTTGTTGACGTAACTCCATGGTTTTCATTTCCTCCTGAGTTTGCAACAATTGAAAATCGATGTTTTGTTCAACATTGAATTGCATATTTTGCAAGGTTTCACTAATCATTTTATCAATAATGTTTTGCATAGATTCAGATAAAATAAGTTTCGTATCCAAAGACATGCCCATATTGATTTTCAACAGTTTGTATCCCAATTCAACTTGTCGGGTAATATTAGATAATGAAGTCTCTAAATTTCGTCTTGATATTTCAAGTTGGTCAACATCCGTATCTTCTATAAGACCTGATTTTAACATTTCTTTCATCTCAAAAATGTTTTGCTCAATCGTTTTTAAATTTTCCTCAAGAATCTTACGATTTTCTTCAAGTACCAATATCATGATATAAGCATTCATTACGGCTTCTATGGTTTCTTGCTCTGTTTTAATAAGGTTTTTTTTGCTTAAAGATTTAAAGATTGCTGCTGTTTTTAAACCAACAATATATTCTCCAGAAAAAATTAATTGATTGGCATTTATTTTAAAATTTGATGTTGGTTTAAAATCAATTGTTGAGTTTTGCCCCGGATTCGTTGGGTCGGGAAACGGCATTTCAATGGCATCATCAAAAATGTGAGTATAATCAAACCCCGCTTCAGCCTGAGGCAACCCTGAAGCTGTGGTTTCCCACACTTTCTTTTTTGCAGACTCTACATCAAGTTGTGAGTTTTGAATATCACGGTTGTTTTCCCTTGCATATTCCAAAGCTTGTTCTAAACTGAATGCTTGTTGTGAGTCTTTGATATCAGTCTCTTGTGCCCATGTAGGTGTGAAACTTGTCAGAATTAAAAATGCGATAACAATAAATGGTTTCATAAACATTGTATTTTTCGAACGATGTAATTTCGGATGTAAAAATAATGTCGATACAATATTAGCAATAGAAGCTTTCGGTGAACTATCGTTTTGATTCGTTGTATTTCCTATATGTATCCTTTGATTACTCATTGAATAAATTTTAAATTTTCAATTTCTTTTTCTAAAAAAGCCAATCCCTCAGAAGTGGCAATTGCTCTGATTTGATGTTCAAACAAAACCTCAAATAATTGACGATATGTATATTTTTCGGAGTTTTTTGCAAAGTCACGATGCACTCCGTCAATTTTTGCCATGTATAGTGTAGAGGTCATGTCAATATCTAAATCATCTCTATACAAACCTTCTGAGATGCCTTGCTGTAAATTTTCTTTAAAATAATTTTGAGCCTTATTTCGCATATCAAGCTGAAATTGCTCCCAAAGCTGCGGATAATATTTTTCCAAATCGAATCGGAATGGATTTTTTACTTGCATTTGAAATTCGTAAATTTTACGGCTTACATTAAATAAAATTTCAATCGCATTTCTCCCTTCTTTCCACGAATTATGCTTTGATTCATCATGATATTTACGAATGGTATCCAGCACCTTGTGCAATAAATCTTCTTTGTTGTCAACATACTGATAAAGGGTTTTTTTGCTCATCCTCAGATGCTTGCTTAGATCATCCATGCTGCTGTTTTTTACACCGTTTGCAAGGAAATACTTCAAGCTTTCTTTACAGATATGTATAATTTTTTCATCCATTCTATTATTATTTGCGGTAAAGTAAAGCATTTTTACCTTTGGAAACAATAAAACCGCAAAGCGTTTCCAATGTTTAAGATAATTTTAATTTTTGGGCTTATTTCCTTAACGTTTCCTTAATCTACATTAAATCAGAGGTTCTACTGCAAATTTAGTGGGATTTATCAATTATAACTCATAACAGGGCTAAGTGATTGTTAAGAAATAGTAGGGATGCGATTAATCGCATCCCTATTATTTCTGGGTAAAACCTATAAGGAATAAAAAAAACCGCTGCGGTGAACAGCGGTTTTTGGGGTGTTAATATTTTGCGTTGTACTTTTCTTCAAGTTCATCCATTAACTCTTGGCGATCAATAGGCACGACACCAGAATATTCGCAAACTAAACCCCCCGCCATATTTGAGATAAAAGCAATGTCGTATAAAGAACAAGCCGAACACATACAAAGTGTTGCCGTTGCAATCACGGTATCTCCAGCACCTGAAACATCTGCAATGTTTCTTACTTCTGCCTTTATATGGGTAAATTCATTAGCATCAGCAATAACAACACCTGCATCTGCCATGGTTAACAAAATCCGATCGATTTGTTTATCCTTCATGAGTTTCGTTGTCAAACCGTTAATAGCAGCTAAATTATCGCTTGCAAATTCGGCTTTCATCCCTTCTTTCATCTCCTTAAAATTCGGTTTGAATAAACCCACCCCGACATAATCCATAAATTGCCGTTTTTTGGGATCAACTGCTGTAAAAATGCCAGCTTTATTGGCTTTATTCACAACATGTTTAATGATTTCGGGTGTGATAACACCTTTATCATAATCTTCGAAAATTATTGCTTCTGGCTTGTAGTGTTCTAGCAATTCATCGAATTTTGCTTTAAGTCGGGTTTCCGTTTCCGCATCTAAGGCATTTTCATCTTCTTCATCCACCCGTAAAAGATGTTGAGACTGGCTGATTATTCGTGTTTTCACACTAGTTCTTCGAAATGGTGAATGCAAAATTCCCTTTGTTGTCAAATTATTTTCTTCTAATAAACGCAAAAATTCAGCTGCATAATCATCATCCCCCACCACAGAACACATGATGGGATTTGCACCCAACGCCTTAACATTTAAAGCCACATTGGATGCTCCGCCAAGTCGATTTTCTTTATCACTCACAGACACTACCGGAATGGGAGCTTCTGGACTAATGCGATTGACTTTTCCCCACATGTAAGAGTCAATCATAACATCACCAATAATAATGATGTTTTTATTAGCAAATCGGTCGAATAAGGCCTGTATTTCAGCGAGTTCCATCATAAATTGGGATTTAGAAAAGCATTAATCAATGGGAAAAATTTTCTGGCGATAAAAATAATTTAAAATCGTTTCTGGGTTTGTTTCTCTATCTTTTGGTGAGAGTTTTAATGCTGGATTTTCTGGGATATCATATCGCTCATCAATTCCTGGCATATCATGTAATTCGCCATTCTCAAACTTTTCGTACAATGCTGGTTTGTTGTTTTTACAAAACTCAATATCAGCATCCATATGAATCACATGGAAACGAGATTCGCCAACTAATTCAGCGACTTGTTTACGAATATTTTCATAAGGCGAAATAAAAGAACATATAACAATGTATCCTTGGTCATTCAGCATTCTCGCAACATGGGCAACACGGCGTAAATGCTCAGCTCTATCGGCAGGTGAATGATTTAATTCATGACTTAGCCCTGAACGCACTGTGCTGCCATCCATTAACATTACAGTTGCACCTGCATCAAAAAGTTTCCGCTCTAAAGTGTAAGCCAATTCATTTTTTCCAGAACCGTGAAGTCCAGTAATCCAAAAAGTTGCCGGTTTTTGATTGAGGAATTTAGCGCGTTCCTCATCAGATATTAAGGCTTGTCCACGACTGATTTTTTGTCTGTCATGTTCGGTAATTTTTGAGGGTAAATCTTTTAAGCTAAGCTTATCAATAATCATCCCTACTGCAGCTGTATTATTTGATACTGGGTCAATTAAAACAAAAGACCCTGTTTCTTTATTTCGTTTGTAGGGGTCAAAAATCAGCGGTTTGACACTTGTAAACACAACACGACCAATTTCATTCAGCGTAAAAGGTGCACTTTCTTCGCGCTCCAGCGTGTTGACATTGATTTTATGTTGAATTTTGTCAAGGCGCACTTTTGTGTTGTTGTATGCATGTTTAATGTAATAATTTGTTGTAGGATTCATACCCTGTTCATCCATCCATACCAACATCGCCTCAAAATGACGTTCAACCCGAGGCATATTGTCGGGATGCACTAACATATCGCCTCTGGACACATCAATTTCATCCTCAAGTGTAATTGTAATTGCTTGTGGTGGAAATGCTATGTCTTGATTTCCTTGCGCTCCATGAATTGATTTTACTTTGCTTTCCTGACGACTAGGTAATGCACGTACTGTGTCGCCTTTTTTCAAAATTCCAGATGAGAGATTACTAGTAAATCCACGGAAATCAATGCTGGGTCTGTTAACGTATTGAATCGGGAAACGGAAATCTTCAAAATTTCTGTCGCTGTCAACATGAATAGTTTCTAAAAATGGCAACATGGGCTTTCCGTTGAACCAGCTCATTTTTTCTGATTTATCAACGACATTATCGCCTTTGAGGGCAGAAATTGGGATGAAATTTATATCTGGAATGTTTAAGCTAGTTACAAATTCCTTATAATCGGAAATAATTTGGTTATAACGATCTTCACTATAATCAACAAGATCCATTTTATTGATTGCAACCACTACATGTTTAATTCCCAACAAACTTACAATAAATGTGTGTCGTTTGGTTTGAGTGATTACGCCATGACGCGCATCAACAAGCAAAATTGCGAGGTTTGCAGTTGAAGCACCAGTTACCATATTTCTTGTATATTGCTCGTGTCCGGGTGTATCTGCAATGATGAATTTCCGTTTATTAGTTGAGAAATACCGATACGCAACATCAATGGTAATTCCTTGTTCACGTTCTGCTTTCAGCCCATCTAATAATAGTGCATAATCGATATCATCACCGGCATGTCCTACACGTTTACTGTCGCGCTCCAAGGCAGCCAATTGATCTTCATATAATCGTTTACTATCAAAAAGTAATCGTCCGATGAGGGTTGATTTTCCATCATCTACAGAACCGGCAGTTAAAATTCTGAGCAAATCTTTTTTCTCGTCCTGATTCAAATATGTTTTAATATCTTGTTGCATAATGTATGCGATTTAAAAGTCAATAATTGATTAAAAATATCCTTCTCGTTTTTTCTGTTCCATTGATCCGTCTTGGTCAAAGTCAATAACCCGCGTTGTTCTTTCAGATTGTGTGGTAGTCATCATTTCTTCAACAATTTTCTCAATCGTATCAGCTTCTGATTCCACAGCTCCTGTAAGTGGATAACATCCGAGTGTACGAAAGCGAACCATTTTCATTTCAGCCGTTTCGGCAAATTCTTTCGGCATACGCTCATCGTCAACTAAAACCAATGCACCGTTATATTCAACTACTGGACGTTTTTTCGCATAATAAAGCGGCACAATCGGGATATTTTCTAAACGGATATATTGCCAAATATCTAGCTCTGTCCAGTTTGATAATGGAAATACACGGATGGATTCTCCTTTTTTCACTTTTGTATTGTAGATATTCCAAAGTTCAGGACGCTGGTTTTTAGGATCCCATTGATGAAACTCATCACGGAAAGAAAAAATACGCTCTTTTGCTCTGGATTTTTCTTCATCACGACGAGCGCCACCAAATGCCGCATCGAATTTGTATTTATTTAATCCGGCGAGCAAGGCTTGTGTTTTCATAATGTCAGTATGCGCTTTTGAGCCATGTGTAAACGGTCCGACACCCGATTTAAATCCTTCTTCGTTGAAATGAACGATTAAATCCCAGTTGTTTTCTTTGGCATATCGATCACGAAACGCTACCATTTCTTTGAATTTCCATTTTGAATCAATGTGCATCAATGGAAATGGTACCTTTCCAGGTGCAAAGGCTTTTTCAGCGAGGCGAACCATTACGCTGGAGTCTTTTCCTATGGAATAAAGCATGACCGGATTTTCAAATTCAGCAGCAACTTCACGCATGATGTGAATTGATTCTGCTTCTAATTGTTGTAAATGTGTCAGTGAATATGAATTCATGATTTCTATTTTTTCAATTAATATTTTAGATGTGGTAATACATAGTCCATCGCCTGATTGAGGCATTCTTTTATTGAATATTTATCAGTATCAACAATAAGATTTGGATTTTTGGGTGCTTCAAAAGGGGAATCAACTCCGGAAAAGTTTTTTATCTCTCCTGATCTTGCCTTGGCATACAAACCTTTTACGTCTCGTTTTTCACATACTTCTATCGGTGCGTAAACAAATATCTCAATGAAATTTTCTTCACCAATAATGTCAATTGCAACTTGACGAATTTCTTCGGTTGGCGAAATAAAGCTATTAATAGTAATCACACCTGAATGAACTAATAGCTTAGAAACTTCCGCAATCCTGCGAATATTTTCTTTACGATCTGCTTCTGTAAATTTCAGATTATTATTAATTCCCGACCGGATATTATCACCATCAAGCACTTGGGTTAAATAACTTTGGGTATGCAAAGCTTTTTCAAGGTTTTTAGCAAGTGTCGTTTTTCCGGCACCGGACAAACCAGTACACCAAATCACTTTCGATCGTTGATTTAACAGCTTTTCCTTGTCTTCTCGTTTCAATATTTGATCAAATACCGGATAAATATGATTCTCTTCTGTACTCATTGCTTTGAAATTTCATGTAAAATAAGTGAAATTACAGGAATTATTAAAATTTCATTCCTTTTGGTTTAACTAAAAACCAGGGATTTCTCAGATTTTCCTTATTATAATTTAATGCTTTCCCAGTTTCCCAATTAATAATTTCTGCACCTGCGGCAACTGCAATTGCATGTCCTGCGGCAGTGTCCCACTCCATAGTTGGCGCAAATCGAGGATATAATTCCGCTTTTCCTTCGGCAATCATACATATTTTTAAAGACGATCCGCGAGAAAGCATTTCAGTGGTAAAGTTTTTTTGAATTTTTTTAATAAAATTATCTGTTTCCTCACTTTTATGTGATCGACTACCAACAATTGTGATTTTATCTTTAGCAACTTGAACATGAATTTCTTGTGCTTTTGTGAAATTCGAATATAAATCATCAAGATTAGTATCCTCTGAAATCACAATTTTATAAGCTGTTTGCTCGATTATTCCAAAATACAATTCACAACTTACCGGTACATAGATTATTCCGGCAGTAGCAACTCCATTTTCAATTAACGCGATATTCACAGTGAATTCTCCGTTACGTTTAATAAATTCTTTTGTCCCATCAAGCGGATCAACTAACCAAAAACGATCCCAATTCTTTCGTTTTTCAAAACGTTTGTCATCACTCTCCTCACTTAGAACGGGAATGTTTGTTTGTTTTAGCGCTTCAACAATGATATTATGAGCTTTTTTATCTGCCTTGGTTAAAGGAGAATTATCCGACTTTATTTCCACCTCGAGATTTTCATGATTATAAATCTGAAGGATTGCTTGCCCTGCTTTTACAGCAGTTTTTAGTACAGGATTAAAAAAATCTTTCATCAATATTAACTCGTTTTAAATTAATTGATAACTTAATGCCAATCCGAAAACGGCAACTATCATATAGAGAATTGTTAGTGGTAAGCCCACTTTCATATAATCTTTAAATTCATAAGAACCGGGCCCATAAACCATTAAATTTGTTTGGTATCCGATTGGAGTAATAAAACTTGCAGCAGCAGCAAAGGATATCAACAAAACAAATGGCGTTGGATTTATTCCTAAATCTATTGCAATCGTTACTGCAATAGGGAAAATAATGGCGACAGCAGCTTTATTAGTGATGTATGCAGACAAAAGATTGGTAATAGCAAATAAACCAAACATTAAGCCGATAATACCCAGTGGTTGCATGAAACGTATAATAAACTGTGCAATCATTTCTGCCACTCCTGATTTTATCATCGCAGTTCCGAGCGCAAGGGATAGCGCAATAATTGCAGCTAGATTATAATCAAGACTTTTAGGTAAATCACGGGCTTTAACAATATTTAGCAAAGTGATTAATACCAATAAAACCGTTAATGCAATAAACAGACTGACAACGCCTAAGGCCGATAAGAAAATTGCAGCAAACGTTCCACCAATGAGTGTAATTGTTTTCCAGACCGGCAGTTTTTGAAAATCACGGATTTTAGTAATAGGATAAAAATCCATGGTATCTGCCGCACGATTTTTATAATCATCTCCGGTAATTAATAAAAGCACGTCACCAGCTTGCAACTCTACCGTACCAATTTTCCCTGAGATACGTTGGCCGTTTCGATGAACCGCTATAATGGCCGCATCAAATTTTCCTCGAAACCCTGCTTCTTTTATGGTTTTTCCTGTCAAAGTGGAGTTATGTGAAATGACGATTTCCCGAATTTCAGTGTGTTTTTTCTTTGAAAACATTCCGACTTGAGTTAATCTTAAACCACTGTCATCAGTGAGCATGTCTGCAATAGTTTCAGTTTCACCAGCAAAAATTAAAATGTCATTTTCCAGCAAAACGGTTAATCGTCCTACTGCTGTGATTTTTTGTTCTCCGCGATATATTTCTGCAAGAAAAAGCCCCTTCAAGTTACGCAAACCGGCCTCTTCGATCGTTTGTCCAACCAGTTTTGAATCAGATCGTAATTCTGCCTCAACAAGATATTTTCTATGTGTGTTGTTGAAATTTGTAATTACATCTTTTTTGTCAGGCAGCAAATGCTTTCCGATTAATAACATATAAGCAATCCCAATAACAATCATAATACTACCCACCAATGCATAATCAAATATGTGCAATGACTCTAAATTTGGAGCAATTGTTTGATCAACTACTAATCCGTTTACTATCAAGTTAGTTGATGTTCCAATCAGGGTCGCACATCCGCCTAGTATTGCTGCATAAGAAAGGGGAATCATAAATTTTGAAGGTGAAACACCATGTCGTTTTGACCATGAGTGCACATATGGCATTAATATAGCCACAAGCGGTGTGTTATTTAAAAATGCCGAAAACCCTGAAACCAAAGCCATCATTCGCCAAAGAAAGCCGTCACTTGTTTTTGCACGAGAAAAAACTCGGTTAAAGAAATTTTCAAGCACACCGGTTTTACGAATACTATCTCCAAGTAATAAAAGCAGAATTATTACAGCAATTTGATCATTTGCAAAGCCGCTAATCATTTCTTTTGGGCTCAACAAACCGGCTAATCCAAAAATCACAACGGCAATTACAAAGGTAAATGCTGTCCCTAGCCACTCTTTATAAAGTGAAACCAACATAAACAGAAGGACAACAATTACTAATATGCTGTGAAATAATTCCATCATTACAAAAATACGTATAATTTAATGAAACTATATTATCCAAGGTGCTTTCTCTTTGTAAAATAAGAATTAATACGTAGTGCCAGCAATAAAACTAGTATTTTTTTAGTCTTTCCAAACAAAAAAACAATGATTATTTAAAAATTCATGATATACTAAATTTTTTTGTACATTTGAATCGAAATTAAAACAATTTATTATGAAAATTTTTAATCTTTTATTGATTTTTGTTTTTGCTGCCACCACGGTATTTGCACAAACAATTTACACTGATGATTTCGAAAGCTACACGGTAGGAGACGGAATTGCAGAACAAGAAGCGACCGGCACTTGGACAACTTGGGCAGACAGTCCAGGCTCAGCTGAAGACCCATTAGTTACCGATGCAGCGGCTAATCAGGGAACACAGTCTATGGTCGTTGAAGGCACTAACGACGGCGTATTAATGCTTAATGATCTAACCCAAAATCGGTATCGTGTTGAATTTTATTTAATGGTTCCTGATGGTTTTCTTGGCTATTACAACATTTTACAAGATTTTGCTGGTGGAAGTTCAATTTGGGGAATGCAAATTTTCTTTGAAGATGGTGTTGGTTCCATTGATGGAAATGGTTATGGTGCGCTAGAATTTACATATACTCCTGGAGAATGGATGAAGATTCAGCATTTTGTTGATTTAGATAACGATTGGATTGACTTTTATATTGATGGAGAACTCATTCATGCTTATCAATGGAGTAATGGAGTTGCTGATGATGGTACCGGCGTTAATAAATTAGATGCATTTAATTTTTATGCATGGGATGATGGCGGTGCAGGAACTCCAAAATATTATATGGACGATTATATTATTGAACAAGTTGACATTCCAAATCCACCACTAAATTTTGCTATTAATGTAATTAATGATAATGATGTGGAAATTACTTGGGATGTACCAACTGAAGGTACACCTAACTCTTATTCAATAATTCGCGATGGAGCTGAAATTGCAGTTGTAGAAAGCGGAACATCATATTTAGATGGAAATTTATACCCCAATAATTATGACTATCAAGTGAAAGCATTTTATGGAGAAGCTGTAGGCTATTCAGCTTCAGCTGGTACTGAAACTGCAATTATCCCCGGTGGAAACATGCGAGAAATTGTATTGTACGAAATATGGACAGGAACATGGTGCACTTATTGCCCGACTGCTGCTGGCGCAATTGACGAAATGGCTGTTGATTATGATAATATTGCAGTTATTGAATATCATGGTTTGAATGGAGACACTTATGAAACCCCTGCAACTCAAATTCGTCACGACTACTATGTGCCAACCTTTGATGATGGCGATGGTTCATTTGGCTATCCTACCACAATTGTTAACGGAATGTTTGGATTTGAAGGTACATTGCCAAGCGTTGCTGAACAAAAAGCAATTTACGAATATTATTATGATGAGTATATTGATATCCCAACTGTTTATACAATCTCACCAACAGTAGATCTAATTTCATCTAACCCTTCTGTATTTGATATTGACATTGATGTTGAAGAAACCTTCGCATATTATGCTGATGAAATCAGATTGTTTGTTGCCTTAACAGAAACAAACATCCCTGAAAGTTGGCAAGGTGGACTTGAAGAAGTGAATTTTGTTCTTCGTGATATGTTACCAGATGCAAACGGTACAGTTTTAGATTTTACAGGTGGTAGTATTCAAAATGAAACAATGCAGCTTACTTTAGATGAAAGCTATGTGAGAAGTAATTGTGAACTTGTGATTTTTGTTCAAAATATGGCAACCGCAGAAATTATGGAAGCCGGAAAAATTGACCTAGGAAGCTTTGTAAATATTGAAAATAATAAAGAATTGAAACTGTCAGTTTATCCAAACCCAAGTAGCGGTTTAGTTAATGTAGTAGCTTCTGAACGTATTGAGTCAATTGCTATTTATTCATTAACAGGACAATTAGTTTATCAAGTAAATCCCGAATCAAATAGCTACAATTTCTCAACTGAAGCTTTTGCTGATGGTATTTACAACATGAAAATTAATACACAAAATGGCAATCAGGTAAAACAACTGATTATTCAATAAACCATTTTAAATATATTTTTTCTTAAAGCAGAGTTAAGCGCTCTGCTTTTTTTTTGCATTTTTGCATTATGAAAGTTGCTGAAGAACAAACAATCCGTCAAATTAAAAAGCAAATCGCCAAAGACTTAACTTCATTATATAATCTAGCCGAGACACAGCAACTTGCATCGCTATTAATTGAGCATATTTGTAAATTAAACAAAGCTGAGCAAGCCATACAGGCAACGCAAACACTATCTAAAAAACAACAAAATTCCATTTTTAAGGCATTAGCAAAACTAAAAAATGCAGTTCCAATTCAATATGTAATTGGCGAAACGGAATTTTATTCTCGAACGTTTTTTGTGGCTAACGGAGTATTAATTCCCCGTCCGGAAACAGAGGAGTTGGTTAATTTTGTCTTAAATCATTTGCCCGAAAATAAATCTTTAAATATTTTAGATATTGGAACCGGTAGCGGAGCCATTGCTATCTCGCTCTCATTAGAAATCCCAGATGCAAATATTTATGCAAGTGATTTTTCAGAAAAGGCTTTACAACTTGCGAAACGAAATGCTAATGCACTAAAAGCGGATGTCAATTTCATAAAACATGATATCTTTACAGATTCAACTTATCTGCCCCAGAATCTTGATATTATTATTAGTAATCCACCTTATGTTCGAGAAAGTGAGAAATCTCAAATGCATGATAATGTATTACTTCATGAGCCCAATTCAGCGCTTTTTGTTGAAGATGAAAATGCCTTGGTATTTTACAGCCGAATTGCTAAAATTGCACGAAACCACTTAAGCCCTAACGGACAAATTTTTTGTGAAATAAATGAAGCTTTAGCAGAACAAACAAAAAAATGTTTTGTACTTTCAGGATTTGGCAATATTTTTGTTTACAAAGACATCAATAATAAAGATAGAATTATTCATATTGAACATTAACCAAAAAAATATATAATTATGAAACATTTTGCTAAAATTATTTCAGTTATTATTATCATCAGTGGGCTGATTTACTTGTCATCTTGTCAAAGAGAAGAATCTGAAGATGCAAATCAGGATAGGATTTACACTTATTATGAACTTAGTTATGATGCTAACGATGACATTACTACGGCCAAAGCAATTCTAAGATTGGGCGGCCCATTGGACTCAAAATTAAAATTAAGCGATGGTTCAAGTGTCACATTCAATAATCAAGCATTGAGCTTTAACGGATTTTATGCATATTACCAGAATGAAATTCCAGGGAAAATAGAGAGCGGAACATTTGTTTTCACTGATTTAGATGGTAATACCTACACAAATGATATTGAATTGGTTGAAATTGAATTTCCTGAGGACATGTCGGATATCGAAAAAGGCACTGCGTATAACATCGATTGGATTGGAGATGCGGTTGCTGAAAATGAAGTTGTAACTTTTACAATTAATGGCCCTGCAGATTCTGATACTTACACAGAAACGGCAAGTCAGATTGGAACAACAACGATTCAATTAACAGTAGCTAAAACAAATTCATTTACTACCGGAGCCAGTATTTTGGATTTAGAAAGAAAATACGAAACAGAAAATATTAGTGCCCCTAGTGTTGGTGGTAAAATTGTTGCAAAATATATTGCACCTAAAGTTGGGATGAATGTACAAGAAGAAACCATAAAATAGTATTTCTGACTTTAAACCACCACATTTTATTGTGGATATATCATCTATGAAAACGAAAGGCTGCCATAACCCGGTAGCCTTTTCCCCTACGCTGAAACAGGTGTTAGGAGTTAGGAAGAATGTGCTAGACTTGTCTCTGTCGGCAGCTGGACAGGCAGGATCAGACGGATAAACACCAAATAACAAAAGACAAATCCCAAATAACAAATAACAAAACTTGTCTCCGCCAGCAGTCGGACAGGCAGACTTTTGGCGGATAACAAATAACAAACCTGCCAGCCATGCCTAAATGGCACGCAGGCGGCAGGCTGGTAAATAACAAGCACCAAACTTGAAAATTCCAAACGATTTCTTAACTCAAAGCCTCGGCTTTCCATCGCGCATTCCTTTGCACAGCGAGACCTTGAGCAGAAATCCATCGCCTCCCGAAAGCTTTCGGAACGCATCTACGCATTCTTAATACGACCGTTCATTTCTACCCTCAACAAAATTTATAAATGAACGAGTAACAACACGATTGCCACCGGGAGTAGGATAATCGCCAGTAAAATACCAATCGCCTAAATTATCCGGACATGCGAGATGTAAATTGTCAATTCCCTGATAAATTATCTCAACTTCAGATTTTACTTCTTTTGGAGTTAACAATTCAGTGATTTTTGCAGAAATCTCATCTGCCGTAAAAGGCTTATAAATCTGTTTTACATAATTTATCATATCTTCTTTCGGGAGATTTTCCTGTGCTTTGCATTTTTCATAAACATCCTGAATAATATCAGCCTGTCCAGTTTCATTTAACAAGGCAATTGCTGCTTGAAAGGCGACAAAATCACTCAGTTTAGCCATGTCAATGCCATAACAATCAGGATAACGTATTTGTGGTGCCGAGGAGACAATGACAATTTTCTTAGCTTCTAATCGGTCTAAGATACTTAGGATAGATTGTTTTAAGGTTGTCCCGCGGACAATGCTGTCATCAATAATAACGAGATTATCTTTTTTTGCATTTACAGTTCCGTAAGTAATATCATAAACATGACCTACTAAATCATTCCTACCTTCATCCTGAGAAATAAATGTTCGCAATTTGACATCCTTTATTGCTATTTTTTCGGCTCTCGGTTTACGATTCAGCAGTGCTGCCATTTCCTCATTACTCAATGGCTTTTCTGCTTCACGTATAATACGGATTTTTTCTTCGGTAAGCACAGACTCAAGTCCTTTAATCATACCGTAAAATGCAGTTTCGGCAGTGTTTGGAATGTATGAAAAAACGGTGTTATCAAAATCATAATCTACAGATTCTAATACACGGGGAACAATTAATTCTCCGAGCTTTTTGCGTTCAGCATAAATATCAGCATCAGAGCCGCGAGAAAAATAAATTCGCTCAAAAGAACATGCACGTTTTTCTTGCGGCACACGAATCATGTGTTTGCTGAGTTTTACATCACTATTGATAATAATTGCAGTTCCGGGCTCTAACTCATGCACTTCATCTGCAGGAGCATTCATAACAGTTTGTATTACAGGCCGTTCAGATGCAGCAACTACAATCTCATCATTTTCATAATAATATGCCGGCCGTATTCCCCATGGATCGCGCATAATAAATGCATCTCCATGTCCTACAATTCCACCAATTGCATAACCGCCATCCCAATCTTCTGATGCTTTTTGTAAAACCTGCTCAAGTTTAAGTTTCTGCGGAATTAAATCAGATATTTCCCGGTTTGTATGTCCTTGGTTTTTAAGATTTCTAAAAAGTTTCTGATTTGCTTCATCCAAATGCAAACCAACCATTTCAAGCATAGTTACAGTATCGGTATAATCTTTCGGATGCTGCCCATATTTGATGAGTTTTTGAAATAGCTCGTCCACATTCGTAAGATTAAAATTACCAGCCATCATAAGTGAGCGACTTTTCCAATTATTCAAGCGCATAACAGGATGTAAAAAATCAATTTCATTGCGTCCGAATGTTGCGTATCTTAAATGTCCCAAATATATATCGCCGATAAAAGGAAGTGTTTCATAGGCTGTTTTTGCTGTAACCTGCTCATCATTTCCAATTTTATCTTCAATGCGCTTATTAATTTTGTCAAAAGCATCTTTAATAGGGTTTGATGCATTACTTCTCAATCTATCTATATAACTATTGCCCGGGGGAATATTGTTTTTTATGCTGAGCACGCCTGCACCATCCTGTCCGCGATTGTGCTGTTTTTCCATTAGCAAATATAATTTCTGCAAGCCATATGACCAGCTTCCATAGGTTTTTTCGTAATAATCCAGAGGCTTTTTCAGACGAATAAATGCAATTCCGCATTCATGTTTTATTTGCTCACTCATGATTCAAAAGTTTGCAACAAAGTTAAAACTTTTGATGGAATTTTATCTCTAAAAACACAATTGAAAGTCAATCAATTTAATTTTTACACAAACGCCATTTATAAGATAAAACAAACGATTAATAACAAAAATTCCTACTATATTTGCCTAAATAATGCATTATAACGCAATTTATTAAAATGAAAATACACTTTATTGCAATTGGCGGTGCGGCCATGCACAATTTGGCAATCGCGCTTAAGGAAAAAAATCATCAGGTTACAGGTTCGGATGATGAAATTTTTGAGCCTTCAAAATCTCGTTTGAAAAAACACGGTTTACTCCCTGAATCATGGGGTTGGTTTCCCGATAAAATTCAGACTGACTTAGATGCTGTTATTCTGGGAATGCATGCACGAAAAGATAATCCAGAATTGTTGAAAGCGCAAGCATTGGGTTTGAAAATTTATTCGTATCCTGAGTTTTTATACGAAGAAACCAAAAATAAAAAGCGATTGGTTATTGCCGGAAGCCATGGTAAAACCACTATTACAAGTATGCTTATGCATGTTTTAAAATATGCCGGACATCAATTTGATTATATGGTTGGGGCACAAGTTGAAGGTTTTGATACCATGGTAGGATTATCTGACGAAAGCAATATTGCCATTTTTGAAGGTGATGAGTATCTTTCCTCTCCGATTGATGTGCGTCCAAAATTTTTATGGTACAAACCTCACGCTGCTGTAATTACAGGAATTGCATGGGATCACGCCAATGTATTTCCGACAGAAACCAATTATATTAAGCAGTTTAAAACCTTTATTCAAAGCATACAATCAGACGGAAAGCTGTTTTATTATGGGGACGATCCAAAATTAGCAGCAATTGCCAACGAAAATTCAAAACTTTCTGCATCTGCACATGCTTACTTTGCTCATCCATTTGAAGTCAAAACCGAAACGGCATATCTTACGACGGATGAACAAGCGATTAAACTTAACATTTTTGGTGCGCATAACATGCAAAACATACAAGCTGCACGCTTGCTTTGTCATGAGGCAGGAGTTTCTGATCGCGAGTTTTATGAAGCAATCTCAAGCTTCAAAGGCGCATCACGGCGTTTGGAAACTCTGGAAAAAACAGATGAACTTACTGTTTTTCTTGATTTTGCTCATGCACCCTCAAAAGTAAAAGCAACCACCGAAGCAGTAAAATCATTAAATCCTGAACGAAAACTGACTGCGGTACTTGAGTTACATACGTTTAGTTCGCTCAATGCTGACTTTCTTCCGCAATACAATCAGGCCTTAAGTAAAGCAGATTATGCCTATGTTTACTTTAATCCGAAAGTGGTTGAGCACAAAAAGCTGCCACCTCTGTCTCCGGATTTTGTGAAATCTTGTTTTGGCGATATGATAGAAGTGTTCACAGATGCTGAGCTGCTTATGAAAACCGTCAAGCAAGCAATGCACTATCCGGGAAATTTGTTAATTATGACTTCCGGTAATTTTGACGGGCAAAATATTCGTAAATTTGCTGAATCAATAAAAATTTGATACGCATTATTTGAAAATATTATATCATGAAAAAAAGACAATACATCCATGCATTGATTCTTCTTGTAGTTTTCAGTTTTACAGCCTGTAAAATTCAAGCTCCGATTATTGGAGAACCAACAT
Source organism: Bacteroidota bacterium (assembly GCA_034658655.1). Lineage (GTDB taxonomy): Bacteria > Bacteroidota > Bacteroidia > Bacteroidales > ML635J-15 > JAQIBY01. The sequence goes on along the minus strand of JAYEFQ010000003.1, from coordinate 3,175 downwards.
CTTATGAGCTTGAGAAACTAGATTTTAAAGAAATTAAACTAAAAATTTGGTTACCAATCGAAAATCCCAATAATATTAAATTCAATATTAGCAATGTTGATATGGATATTTATGTTAATGGATTAAAACTCGGGAAAGTAACAAAACTTGAAAAAGTGCATATTCCTAAAAATTCAAAGGATATTTATGCGATTAAACTGGATGTTAAATTGAAAAATCTTGGTATCAGTGCTATATCGGCTATGCGTGAATTGAAAAGTAGGCGAGTAACCATAAGATTGGATGGTTCTGTAACGGTTTCAAAATTTGTAATTGTTAAAAAAATTAAGGTTGAAACAGAAGAATCCATTAAAATTTAATAATTTAGCATAAGATTTGAATGCATTTGCGTATGAAAACAAAATCTATTTTCGCAGTTTTAATTGCTCTGACAATGAGTGTTTGTGTTTTGGCACAAGCTCCGCCGGAAAATAGTCCTTCAAGTATAAAGGCTAAAAATGTTGATTTGTTTAGCTCCTCGGCATATACTGGTGATGTGAAAATTTCTCAAGCCGGAAAAATCGCTGAATTAGTTGGAGTACGTTTGGCAATTTTAAAAAAACAAAAAGGATTTGAAGGCTATCGCATTCGTATTTTTGCAAAAACCGGTGCTGGTGCACGTACTGAAGCAGATGCTTTACGTGTTGAGTTTCGTGAAAAACATGATCAAATTAAACCGTATTTGCTTTATAACACGCCAAATTGGGAAATACATGTTGGCAATTATCGAACCCGTATGGAGGCAATGGAGGTGCTTGACATGATAAAAGAAGATTATCCGCAAGCTTTTGTTACAAAAACAATTATTAAATTTCCAGATTTGGAAATTCAAAAAGAAACAACTGAATAATGGATAGCAAAACGCTGACAAATCATGCATATGAAATACGGCGTCAGGTACTAATTTCCTTAAACGCTGCAGGCTCAGGACATCTTGGCGGATCATTGGGGCTTGCAGATATTTTCACTGTTTTGTTTTTTGATTTTTTACGACATAAACCCGATAATCCGGAATGGGAAAACCGTGATCGCTTAGTGCTTTCAATTGGACATGTAGCACCGGTTCTTTATGCGAGTTTGGCAGAAGCCGGATATTTTCCTAAATCAGAATTATTAAGCCTAAGAAAACTTGGTTCCCGACTGCAAGGACATCCTGCAACAGCACATCATACTCCCGGGTTGGAAACATCTGCCGGATCGCTAGGGCAAGGACTGTCAATCGCAGTAGGCATGGCGCTTTCTGATAAAATTGACAAAAAAAACCGTCGTGTTATCAGTATTCACGGAGACGGAGAATTGCAAGAAGGCAGTATTTGGGAAGCTGCTATGAGTGCTGCACATTACAAATTGAACAATCTGATTGCTATTATAGACAGAAATTATTTGCAAATCGACGGAAAAACCGAAGATGTTATGCAGATAGAGCCTTTGCAATCAAAGTGGGAGAGCTTTGGGTGGAATGTGATCTCGTGTAACGGAAATTCCATTCCTGATATTCAATATGCATTAAACACTGCATTACAATCGGATAAACCGAGTGCAATCATTGCAAAAACTCGCATGGGAGCAGGAGTTAAAGCCATTGAAAATAATCACAAATGGCATGGAAAAGTGCCAAATGATGAATTACTGACTGCGTTTTTGAAAGCCTTGGGTGAAAATTAATTTTGTTAGTTTGGTTTAGGCACTAATTAATGCTGATTGACTATCAATCTTAATTTTGAACGAAGTGAAAAAATTAAACAACTTGATAGCAGTTCGGTATAAAGTTGAAAAATCATGAATAGAATTCAAAATAAAATTATTAACTTTGAACTAAGAAATTATACCGATAGTAAATTAAAATAGCTGATGCAATTCTTATTTATGCTGAACAACATGTTTTATTATTTGGATATTATTTTAGGGGGGTAATTTTGTTTCTGGTATCAAATCCATACCATAGACATAATTTTTAACCCTAAAAAACAAATTTATTATGAAAAAGCAATTTTTAATTTTAATGAGCTTAATGCTATTCGTCCTGTTTTCATGTGAAGATAAAAACGAATTAGTTGAGAATGCAGAAAAGTATCCAATAGCAAAAGCTACAGTTATAAACAATGACCCAGATAGGTTCTTTGATGCAAAGTATACTTCATATTTGGAAAATATCTCGAATACAACTGTTTTGGAGGTGTCAAAATCAAAAGAACTTGAAGGATACTACTTACCAATGAATTCTCTTAATGAGTGCTTTTTTGATGCACTCTTGGATTTACCTGTATCTGAATTAAATCAGATTGACATAAAGTTACAAAATGCTAAAGCATTAATAGAAGAAGGATACGAATCTGAGGGATTGCAAATGTTATCAGATATTAATACTGACTTAGGATGTATTACTGACGTGCCATTAATATACAAAGATGAAGTATACCAAATTCCAATTTATGAAATTGAAGAAATATTAGGAAGCGTCGATAGGGCTATAAAAATTCTTCTGGTAGAATTTCCAGGCTTGAAAAAATTAAATGAAAATCAATTTGATGATTTTCTTGTTATTGCTTATTTAAATACAACAATCAATACCAAGCTACCAGAAACATGTTGCAGCGCATATAGAGGATCAATGTTAAGTATCAAAAACGATCTCAATAATTGTATTGATATTTCAAGTAATTTGTTAATGAAAACTTTATGTTCAGTTGATGCAGCAATTAGAGGATTAATTGTTACAAATACGTATAACAACTGTGTTGATGATGGTGGAACAGGTTGCTAATAAACAAAAATTTAAGTTATATGTTATGTTGTTTATTATACATAACATGCAACTTATGTCCAAATAATTATTTATGCGAACTAGCAAATTAATATTATTATCATTGGTTTTAATTGCTTTCTGTTGTTCTAATCAGATCAAAATCAAAGATATATTAAATAAAATACACAAAGAAAACTCGTCCCTTGAGTCCGTTCAGATTAACAAAAAATTGGTATATAAATTTAGTGATAATATTGCATATAACTATACCATTGTAAAAAAGAAATCTGCTATAGTTTTGGTTAATAACGATACTGGTTCTTTCATTGTCAATGACAGTAGCGGAGTACTGTATTTTTACCACAATTCGCAGGATACATTATTTTTTAC
>JAYEFQ010000002.1:0-28092 GCA_034658655.1 Bacteroidota bacterium | reverse complement strand
GTTGGTGGAAAAACCCATAAATCCAATCAGCTCATAATACAAGTTGTTGCAGGAAATAGCGGCACTCAAAATCAATCTCAAAGCAAACAAACACAAGCAACCCAAAACACATCACAAACTAGTGGCGCTAATCACTTTGTGCGCTTATCATTAAATAAAACAACAGCCTATCAAGGGGAAGCTATTTACGGTAGTTTCAAAATGTATTTATCGAATCGAAACTTAGCAGGCTTTAAGGACATTAAATTTCCTGAATACAATGGCTTTTGGGTTGAAGATGTAAACAATCCACGCCAAATCCATATGAAAATGGAGAATTACAAAGGAAAAAACTATTATACAGCAGAATTAAAATCGATTGTTCTATTCCCGCAGCGCAGTGGGAAACTTGAAATATCCGAAGGTAATTTTGATATAGTTTTACAAGAACGCGTTAACAGCAATCAATCCGGATCACTATTTGACTCCTTTTTTGGTAGAGTGCAGAATGTTCCATACACATTAAAGAGCAATGCAATTACAGTGAATATAAAACCACTACCAAAGCAACAACCATCCTCCTACATTGGTGCAGTCGGTGGATTTTCAGCGAGTACAGAAATATCTCATGACAGCATTGATGTGAACGATGCGTTTACCATTAAAATTAACCTGCAAGGCACAGGAAATTTCAATTTAATAAATGCACCAAAACTTAATTTGCCAAATGAATTTGAGGTGTATGATCCTGAAGTTAAGAAAAACCTATCAAAAACAGCAAATGGCAGTACTGGGAGCATTAACTGGATATATACAATCATTCCAAGATATCCTGAAAATTACATATTAAAACCGATTGAAATTTCATGGTTTAATCCGAAAACTCAATCCTACCAAAGCTATAAAGGGCAAGAAACATCAATTTATGTAAACCGAACAGCAGACTTTAAAGAAGAAAAAGCACAAGTTAGCCTTTCTGGTTCAGATATTGAAATGATGGCAAATGACATTAGATACATTAAAACAATTCCAAAAAAACAAAAAAAATCATTCATAGGAACTTGGCTTTTCTGGCTTGCCTACATCCTTCCCTTCTCTATATTGGTTTTAATTGTTTTTCTGCGAAGAAAACAAATAAAAGAACGCGCCAACATTACCAAAATACGTAATAAAAAAGCAAATAAAGTGGCTCGTAAACGATTAAAACTAGCAAAAGGATTGATGGATGAAGAGAAACCTGAATTTTACAATGAAATTATTAAAGCATTATGGGGATATGTTGCGGATAAACTTGATATGGACATTGCAAACTTATCACGAGAATCTGTCACTGAACGAATGCATGAGAAACAACTTTCTGAAAATTTGATAAAAAAACTAGTTTATATTATCGACATTTGTGAATATGCGCATTTTGCTCCGCCTGATGAAGAAAATGACCCAACACGAATTTATCAATATACAGCAGGTTTAATTTCAAAACTTGAACAAAACTTGTAATTATGAAACGGATATTTTTCATCATATTCTTATTCTCAGTTATAACTCATGGTTTTGCTAATGAGTCACTAAGAGATAGTGCTACTTCATGGTATCAACAAGAACGTTATTACGATGCAATTAATGCTTGGAATAGTATTATAGAACAAGAAGGTGGTAGTGCTGAATTATACTACAATTTAGGCAATGCATTTTTTAAACTTAACAAAACCGGAGAATCCATATTGTTTTATGAAAAAGCGGCTTTACTCACCCCTGAAGATGATGACATTCAACATAATCTAGACATTGCACGTTCTCAAATTGTTGATCGTGTAGAAGCAATTCCAGATTTGTTTTTTGTGGTTTGGCTAAATGGACTAAATCGCTGGATATCCGGCACAGCATGGGGACTTATTAGCATCATTTTATTTTTATCAGTACTCGGGCTTAGTTTATGGCGAGTATTCAGGATGAAAATTCGCGGAAACAAACTATTAAATTATTCAGTAATCAGCTTGCTTATTTTATCAGCAATCACCTTACTTTTAGCGCTACGGGTGGATAAAATAACAACGCAAAGTAAGCATGCAATCATTATGGAGGATGGACTGGTAAAAAGCGCACCTGCGGAAACTGAAACAAATTTATTTGAAATCCACGAAGGATTAAGAGTTGAAATCAGAGATTCTGTAAACAATTTTTACGAAATTCGCTTAAGCGATGGAAAAATAGGTTGGATTCAAGCAACAAAGCTTGAAAAAATAACAAAATAAGTATTATTTCGCTTTCCTACCGGGAAAAACTTTAGTTGCACCAAATCCGTATTGCTTAAACGAAGCATCTTCATACATAAGATGAAACTCTTTTTCTAAGGCATCACGTAGCGTTTTTTTCAGCGTACCATTTCCAATACCATGAATATAAACCACTTGACTTACATCTTCGACCATCGCTTTATCCAAAATTTTCCGAAAATAATCCATCTGAAAATTCAGTATTTCAGTATTTGACATTCCGACAACCGAATCAACCAACACGTTAATATGCAAATCTTCTTCCCAAATTACTGGTGAAGGATGTCTTTTTGAACGCACTGCGTTTTCAGCATCTACAGATTCCTGCAATGTTTTTTCATGTAGCACTTCATCAATCACTTCGGGATCTGAGGTTTTCGAATTAAAAATATCAAATATTAATGCCGGAACAGAAAAATATTCATTGATTTCATAATTTCCGCTGAGTAATAAGCGGGTAGCTTTATTTTTTAGTTTTCCCTGCACACTGGGTTGCATGCTTTTCATCCGGTCACCGGCAAAAAATCCCTGCAAAACCAACTGACGCACTTCATCCAAATCATTATCAGGAAATTCTCCTACCTCCATTTTCGTATCTGGCTCCAAAACATCTTGAACAATCAAACGATGGTCATCTGCATCAACACGTGAGTAAATTGCATAGGGAAAAAACCATGGAGTATCATTAATTAAATGCAAAACTACCCCGTTATTTGATTGATTTCGTGTAAAAGCAATGAGAATTTTCTTTAAATCTTCACTTTCACTCACTCGCATATCATCTGCTTTTCGTTCTGTGTTTTTTTCAAGTGAATCACCTTTCGAGAAACCACCAGACTCAACTAAAACCAACTCTCCAGGAGGCATAGGATAATCAAAACCATCTTCATTTTCAACCAAAACCATTCCGTCTTTACGCAAACGCTTTACAATACCGCCGCCAACTTCGTTTAAAAATCGAACCTTATCTCCTTTTTGATAATTGTGTAAATTCATTGCACTCATGTTTTCTCCTTTATTTTCTGTTATTTTGCACAAAACAATTTTCATGCAGATGTCAAAGTTAATAAAGATTGCTGACTATCGGTATAATTTACCGGATGATCGCATTGCAAAGTATCCGCTTGAGCAAAGAGATGCATCTAAACTATTGATTTACAATAATGGTGACATCCGCCAATCGATTTTTCGTGAAATCACAAATCTTTTACCCGAAAAGTCGCTCATGGTATGGAATGATTCCCGCGTTTTAAATGCGCGCATTATTTTTCATAAAGAAACAGGAGCTAGAATTGAAGTTTTCTGCCTCACTCCTGCTCAGGAGTATGATTACAGCAATGCCCTCACACAAACCGAAACCTGCCGTTGGAAATGCATTGTAGGAAATCTAAAAAAATGGAAACAAGGAAAATTAAGCAAGTCCATTTCAATTCAAGGCAAAAATTTAGTTTTACAAGCCAAATTAATTGAAAAAACTAAAAAAGACAATATTATTGAATTTTCATGGAACCATACATCCATTCAATTTGGAGACATTTTAGAACACTCTGGCTTAACTCCCATTCCACCGTATTTGAATCGTGAATCGGAGCAAATTGATCGATCACGATATCAAACTGTTTACTCTGACAAGGAAGGCTCTGTTGCTGCTCCAACTGCAGGATTGCATTTCTCTCCTGAAGTGCTGAACGCGCTGAATGACAAACAAATTACACAAAAAAGCATCAGTCTTCATGTTGGAACAGGCACTTTTCAACCCGTAAAATCAGAATATATCGGTGATCATCCCATGCATACAGAGTTTTTTTACATTACAAAAACAACGGTTGACACATTAATCCAACATCACGGAAATGTTACAGCCGTAGGAACCACAAGTGTTAGAGGATTGGAAAGTCTGTATCAAATTGGCATAAAAGCCATGTCTGGAATGTCAAATTTATCAGAACCACAGAAGGTTACTCAGTGGGAAGCTTATGAAAATAAATCAAACCCACACGCAATTGATGTATTAAAGTGGATTTCTGAGGAAATGAGTCGATTAAATATTAATGCAATTAAAGGAAAAACCAGCATAATGATTGCACCGGGATATAAATTTCGATTTATTAACCGATTGATTACAAATTTTCACCAGCCGGGTTCTACCCTACTACTACTTATTGCAGCATATATAGGTGATGATTGGAAAAAGATTTACGACTTTGCTTTATCTAATGATTTTCGTTTTCTCAGTTACGGGGATAGTTCGTTGTTGTATCCGAATCAAGAAATCGGTTAATATAACAAGTATCCGGGAATTGACATTTATCCGTGCGCCCAAATATCCGGTAACGTGTATTTGCAATGCCGCGGTATATTGCATCTCGCAAAAACTGCGGAAGCACATAAAAAACCAAAAAGACAGACCAAAATCCGCCTAGGGTTTTAACGATTTGTAATATGGCGTCGGAGCGTTTATAAACCTTTCCTTTGCGCTTAAAATAAACCGTTTGCATATCAGCTTCCGCATGTAGAAAATAGATATTAAATTCTGGTGATTGCAACGAAACAAAGCGAATCTTTTGCATTTTATCATACCTTATCACAAAACGCACCAAGGTATTACATAAATTGCAAACTCCATCATATGCCAAAACCGTTTTCACCATATTCATATAAGCAAAATAAATTGATTATACTTTAGTTAAGAATCGCTTTAAAACGGCAAACGATTCAAGAAAAGTAGAAATCGGAAATGGTTTTCCGTGTCCGGGATAGAAGGTTGTTACTCCAGCATGGTTAAGCTTATCCCAACTCTCATATATTTGCTGATAATCTTGATAAATAGGAGGAATCAAGGTTCTCATAAAAAGCAAATTAAAACATAAATCTCCGACAAAAGCATTGCAATCATTCACAATTAAACTCATAGAACCCTTTGTATGTCCAGGAGTATAGATAATTTTTGCATCAAACCCGTATTCGGAAAGATCTGTATCATAGGCAATGACGATATCTGGTTTAACAGTTGCAAACTTTAATCTATTAGGAAATAAATTTCCGATACTCAGCAAAAATTTAGCCAACAAGGTATTCGATTTCAACTTATCCATACTTGCCATTTCAAGATTCTCAACGGCATTTTCATGGACAATAATTTTTGCATTTGTCCAATCTTTCAACCATTTTAAATTTCCCACATGATCATAATGAACATGTGTAACAAACACAAATTTGATGTTACAAGGATGAATATCATGCTCCATCATGAAACGAATTAATTGCTTTCGCTTTGATTTTCTTCCTGCATCAACTAAAATCCAACCCACCGCCTGGCGGATGAAGTACATATTTGAATTTCCTGATTTATGACGCAGTATCTTCATTTATAATCATTTTATATTATAACATTTAAAAAGCACAATGGTTGTAAAGTTAAGTTTTTTTAATAAAATAAGCAAATACACTTAGATAAAACTCCGCCTTTTAACCTGCTAAACACTATATAATTGCTTGTATCTTACATTAGATTCTTTTCATAGTAAATTGATTTTGGTATTAATGTATGATTGGTGACAGAACAAGTGAAGTTGGACAATATGCAGTTTGTTTAATCATGTTTAGGTATTGTTATGAAATAAAGTAAACAGAATAGGCGAAGTTATTTTTGTTTTTTTACAAGGCATAAAAACTGCGAATAGCCACAGTTTATTTAAAATTTTTATAACGAAGTAAAAAGCAAAAAGAACGAGCTTAAATGTTCAGGTTATTTTGTAACAATACCTTAGCCCCAGTTTTATTTTAAAGCTGGGGCTTTGTTTTTTTATGGATTTTTTGTAATATTGTTACCATGAAAAAATCGCACATCATACTTTTCACACTTTGCCTTAGCAGCTTTTTCAGTAGCTTTGCGCAGGTAGAAGATGGATTAGAGCAAAAATACAATATCACAGGTGGAGCATTTGTAAAAATTGATAGCATGTCATCTGACCAAATAAGCTTGTGGCCAGAAGTTTATGCAACTTACGAATCAAATATGAGTGAACACCTAACGGGATATTTTCGCTTAAATGTAATTATCCCTGCCTCTTTTGATATCAAACTCAATCCCGAATATGACGACGGCATTGAAACACACTCAGCTAGAGGATTTGGAATTAATCTTGGAGCAAAATATTATATTCGCGAGGCATTCCATGGGTTTTATGCCGGACCAACGGTAAGCTATTATCGCTACAATCACATCTATAAATATTCCGCATTTTTAAATGATGAGGAATACTCAATCACCTCTGTCAGAGGAAGTTTCATCATAGGATACCAACACATTAGCGAATATGGTTTTGTTTTTAATGTGTATATTGGAGCGATGCTTGATCACAAATATTATGAAAAATTCATATCTACAATTAATACCATTGCATTAGGTTCTGCAAATTTCATTAAACCTGATATGGGAATTTCAATTGGATATCATTTTTAAACTCACTAAACAAAAATACTATGAAACGAAATATTTTTTTAATTGCAGCATTAAGTACCATTTTCTTTTTTGCTTGTAATAACGATAAACCAGCAGATAGTAATAATAACAAAGCAGAAAAAGAAATTATTCTAAATAACGAGTTGGTTGCAACGGAAACGATGACTATTATTGAAAACTCCGAAACGAATATGGAATGGGACATGATTAGCGGCTCAAAAATTAAGATTGAAGGTTACACCCTTGACCAAACCTTAAAATTACTGATTGGAAATTCTCCCGCTCGTGCCATTATCGAAGGCGAACACCACAACCCTATCATGGAAATTAATTATGAGCCTATTGATATCTGGGAATCGAATGAAGAAGAAAATACGCAGTTAGTAGTTGACAGTTTGCAAAAATATTTTGATTTTAAGCTTAGCAAAGAAACCCGAAATATGAAAGTAACTCGAATTATTTCTTTCGATGAAACATTACTTATCCCCAGAGATGACCATAGTTTAGGAACGTCTTCAAAACGAACAGGAAAACTTGTTGAATATAAAAACTATACACTTCAAAAGCTTTTCAAAGTGCTTGAAGAAGAATTGAATGTGATATTTTTTGTAGAAATCGAGGATAACAATAAATATGATCTCAAAATTAATGTAGTAAATATTGATAAAGTCATGCAGGATTTATCTGATAATTATGGTTTTGAATTCATTATTGAAAACCAGGAAACTGAAATAAATCTCGTTAGTTTCTAAGAAAAACATGGACTCATTAATGAAAAAACAAGTTTTTGATTTTATCATTATCCTAATTATAGGATTAATCTCTATTGGATTAAACAAGCTTGGACAGGTTGAAGAAAATGCAAAATTTATCTTTTTACCGATATTAACATTTTATTATATTGGTCAGTATTCAATGCGAAAATTCAAATAAAATTTACCTCAGAAACGTTTAAGCATAAAATGACAACAGTGATTGCAAATATATCTTAAGAAAGAAAAATCAATCATTGAATTTGGATTCATATCTTGCATAAAACAAACAAGTAATACTAAATCCTCTTTTTTAGCTTATATATATAATAAATATTGGATAAATTACTAAATTAAAATTACCATTTATTATTTCGTATAAACTCTACATAACAGTCTAAATAAGATAATAGCCGTTACTAACGGTTAGTAACGAATAAATCCATTAATTTTAAGTGAATTTTAACTACATAATATCTAAATATTTGAATTAGACTAATTTATACTTTATTAATATGCTATTAATACAATTTAATATAACTATTATTCAAATGACTTTGATTTTTCGTATAAATAACACACCCATTAGCAACACAAGGAATAGCCGTTACTAACGGTTATAAACGACTACGCGTGCAAGTATTAACATCTATTCACATACTTTAAACAACTTTCTCATAATCTTAAAACGCAGCTTGCTAAACCTTCATTTAAGTCTAAAAGTACATTACAACTATTTTAAAAATATTTTTAATACTTTTGTTTCATTCAAAATACCTATTCAAACAAAAATTAAATCACTGGCAGGTATGAAGTTTCTGAACGCTATAGTTTTTCAATAAAAAAATTAGCAACTAATCAGTATCAGCAAAAGTAGCTCGTTACCGCAAATCTGAGAAAGAATATTGGAGTCAACAAGAGGTTGCCTGCCTGCTGGCAGGCAGGCAACCTCTTGTTTGATATCCAGTGTTCCATATTTTCTTTTTTTATCCGCCATGTGGCGTATTATCGTGCTATCGTTTTAAATGCGTCTGAATAGTTATACCATTTATTTATCAAAAATGTAAGTATAATGCCGATGTAGATTCAACACAAATAGGCGAAGCAAAGCGTAGCCTATCGGTAGTTTTGAATCACAATCGGTGTTAATGTTTTTAATTTTAGCACTGAGTAGTTACAAAAACTAATATACTTAAAAACTTATCGTATTACAGCGTTTATTGCCATCTTAACACGCGACTCACCCGTCCCAGATACAATTTTATATGCTAATCCATAATACTCAAGTTCCCGCTTGTACCAATTAAAGAAGAATTCGCGTTTATCTGGATTTTCACGGGTTGAATCATACTCCCACGGCAAATCATAATCACAAAGGAGATGTAAATCTCGTGGTAATTTTCTAATTGCATCATCAATAAACTGTGGCACCTCGTTATATACATGTTTAAGCCAAACTTTGGTAATGATTAAATCGGTATCGAGAAACAAGTAATCTGGCTTAAAACTCGAAAGTTCCTGCTCCAATTCTATTTGTTTTAGGGCAATGTAAATCACATCATCTTTTGTGTAATTTCTTTGTAAATTTGCCACATAATATCGAGCAAACTCAGGCAAGCACAAACCGTCAAATTGTCTTGACAAACGCTCTGCCAGCAATGACTTTCCAGTAGATTCGGGACCAGTTAATACAATTCGTTTCATCGGCTCACCATATCTTTTTTCCAAGTAAAATATCCAAAAACTGCCATCACGGTTAAAAAAGCAAAAAGTGCAGCAGTCGGATACAAGCCTTTGTAAATATATAAACCAACAGAAACAATATCCGCCACAATCCAAAACAACCAATTTTCTAGGATTTTTCGGGCAAGCATCCATGTTGCAACAAAACTTAATGCCGTTGTAAATGCATCGCCTAGCGGGACAGAACTATCTGTCAGATATTTCAAAATTAAATATATCCCAACAAACAACACCAAACTAATTAAAGCACTTACAATCAAAGACTTTCTTGTTAAATTTGTTACCGGGATATCTTTTTTTGCAGTATTTACAGTCTGTTTCTTTTTACCGAACATCCAAAACAGCCAACCATAAATGCTAATAACAAAATAATACACTTGCAAAGACATGTCAGCATAAAAACCTGAATCAAAATATACCCAGATATACATACTGACCATCACCAAGCTAACCAGCCAATACAAAGGCTTTTGATAAATCTGTAGAAATACCCCAATTACTCCGAGAAAAGCTGCTATCAGCTCAAACCAGTTCTGCACTATCCAATCCCACATGAATTTACTCAGTTTTTTTCAGCAAACGCTGATATTCGGCATCGTTTTTTAAAATCTCTATTGCTTTTTGCACACTCTCATTCATAGCATTATTTACCTGATAAAACTCATTTGTTTCCCATAAATCAGAAGCAATTAATGATTTTAAATGGATTTTTAATCGCCTTACCTGATAATCAGTCGGAGCTTCCTCTGAAATTTCAATTTCTTCTTCAATTGCCATTTCCTCAAGCTTAGTTAATAATGCATCAGTTACCTCGAAATTTTTATTAAAACGATTAAAGTCGGGATATTTTTCAGCCAACTCATCTCTATTTTCATCAATATATTTAATTGCAAAATTAAAAATCAAGCGTTTTCGCATAAGTTTACTATGAAAATCAGAGATAGCAAGCGTATCAAACGGAATAAACACATCTGGCATAATACCACCACCGCCAAACACTTTACGTTCATTTCTAAGCGTAATGTACATTAATGAATCGGCAAATTGTATGCTGTCGCGATTTGTAAATTCTCCATGTTCATACCGATCGAGTAATTCAGTCGCATAATCTTCAACTCCATCTTCGTATGATTTTTGAATACAGCGTCCGGAGGGAGTATAATAACGTGCTACTGTTAAACGTATCATACTTTCATCGGGCAAAGGAAATGGGCGCTGCACCAAGCCTTTTCCAAACGTCCGTCTTCCGACAATAACACCTCTGTCCCAATCCTGTATAGCACCTGAAACAATTTCACTTGCAGAGGCAGAGCTCTCATCAACAAGTACAACCACTTTTGCATCTTCAAAATGTCCTTTACTGCTGGCACGATATTCACGTTTTGGATTATTTACTCCCTCGGTATAAACAATCATTTCACTTTCAGTAAGAAATTGATCTGCCAACCAAATGGCTTTATCCATATACCCACCTCCATTACTGCTTAGATCTAAAATGATTTTTTCAATATTATTTAATTCAAACTCGGCAAACACTTCTTCTAACTCATCATCAGTAGTTTTTGCAAAACGATTTAGTTTTACATAACCAATCTCATCATCAATAATATAGCCAGAATTCACTGAGAAAATTGGTATTTTATCACGCTCTATGCTGAAATCCAGAAGTTCATTTTCTCCTCTACGTAATATTTCCACTTCAACAATGCTACCTTTTTCTCCACGTAGTAATTTTAACACATCAGAATTCTCCAAACCAACTCCGGCAACATTTTCACCATCAACGGTTAAAATTCGGTCACCAGCCATGATTCCAAGTTTTTCGGATGGACCTGTCGAAATAGTAGCAACCACCATCAATGTATCATCAAGAATATTAAACTGTATGCCAATCCCTTCAAAAGCACCATTTAGCGGCTCATTCATCCGTTTTACTTCATCTTTACTGATATAAATTGAATGAGGATCAAGCTCCTGAAGCATAGCTACAATTGCCTCCTCAACAATACTTTCTTGATTAACCGTATCAACATATAATGAATTCACAAGGGTTAAAACTCTACCGAATTTATGCAATTGCTCAGAATATGATTGAGCAAAAACTTGTAAACTCAATGAAATTGCGAGAAATGGAATTACTAAATATTTTAAATATCTCATAATTTTAAGAATTTCCCGTAAAGATATTAAAAGCTATGCTAAACTCATTAAAATTAAAGGGATTTTAACAAATTTGTGAGATTACACTTTATTTCATCGCATGTTTTCAAAATCAATTTGCAAATTACAAATCATTTTCATATCTTTCAGAAAATACACAGGCCATGTTTTCAACTGCATTGAATCATTTCTTTCAAAGCATTAATAACGAAGTGTTTCAGACGCTTAATGAATTGATGAATATACTTAATGAAGATTTATTCTTTTTTATCATTTTCTTTGCTTTTACTTTTGGGATAGATTTCAAACGAGGATTTCTAATGGTTCACGCATTTTTCTGGACAATTATAGTAAATCAGTTATTAAAATCATGGATTAATTTACCGCGTCCGATTGATATTGACCCAAATTTACAAATACTAGGAGAAAATATCAATCAAATAAAAACTTCTTCAACTTCAAGCAACACGCCAGTAAAGCTCAATGCAGAAAACATACAATATGCACGCAACCATTATTTATTATCAGGAGGATTTCCATCTGCTATCATGGCAAAAGCAAGTATTTTCTGGCTAAGCATTTGGCATTTTTACAAACAAAACTGGTTATTGCTTTTTGCAATTATTATTTTAGCTTTAACAGCCACTTCTGTCTTGTATTTTGGAGAAAACTTTGGAATTGATATCCTTGCAGGTGTCAGTTTGGGAATTTTAATCTATCTTTTTATTTTTCATTTTCTCTTTAAATCACCAAGATTAAGTGAATTTTCAAATAAACCTAGACATGGATTTATCCATCCATGGAAAGCATTCGGGCGAATCATTTACTTCTTTGTCATTCCTTTATTATTACTTCTTATTCCAGAAGTTGGAATAAATCTCATTGCAAAACTAATTGGTTTAAATCTTGCATATTATCTCATAGGAATTAAACGATGGCCAAAGAATGAAGGAACAACATCTCAACGAATACTTCGTGTATTCTTGGCTTTAACTATATTCTTCCTTATTAATCTTATTACAGCACAGTTTACGCAAGTGGAATATTCACTCAGGTATTTTTTGACAAATCTTTTTGAAATGTATTTCACTATTCATTTATCTGTCTGGCTTTGTCGCAAATTGAAATTGTATCATAAATAATAATTCCAGACTTCGTCAGTTTATAAAATTATAGCAACTCTAAAACCCTGAACAATAGTGATTAATAAATTAAATCTTTGAATGTAAAATGATTGATGCTCTGGATTAATCAGTTAAATACAAATAAAACGTTATAATTATTGCTCTATTAAACTACAATGTTGTTTCAAATATCGAATATCGAATGAAAAATAATAAAGTTAACACTATAGAACAAAACAGTACGTTACAAAAAAAACAACTTTGACATTTTATATTTAGCATTCGATATTTATCATTTTATTATATTTCCTCTATTAAAACAAAAATCCCTGAGAAACTTAGAATTGGAACTAAAATGTAATGAATTTATTTTCACATATTTGAGAAACCCAAATATTTCTAATCCCATTTTATTTAAATTGAGCCATAATTATTTGAAAAATGTCCATTTTTGCATTGCAAAACTAATGAAGTCTAAATTCACACAATTTATAATCTTTTTTGTAACCTTTAAGGTATTGCGCTCCGTATTATATTATAAAATTGTTTGTATGATGAAAATTAGGGAGTCTGCAGTTGCAGGTAGCTTTTACACTAAAAATAAAATCTCACTGCAACGAGAAATCACAGGCTATTTAGAGAACCACACTCCATCTAAAAAGCTGATAGATACTAGCATAGCAATATGTCCTCATGCAGGATATATGTTTTCAGGACAGATTGCTGCAGATGCGATTTCGCTATTAGACAAGAATAAAATCAAACGTGTTTTTATTCTTGCAACAGCCCATCATCACAGATTTCAAGGAATATCAATAAATCCGCAATCTTACCAAACACCACTCGGTATCGTAAAAAACGACACTAAAATAAGTGAATCCCTGATAAAGGAAGACTTCATAAACCATCATCCTGCAGCGCATACACATGAGCATAGCATTGAGGTTGAGCTCCCGATTTTACAAGTTCATTTAAACAATTTTACCATTGTCCCCATTTTATTTGGGGTCTGTTCCGAGTATGAAATTGCTGTCATGGGAAAACAATTACAACAATACATCGAAAATCCTGAAAATGCACTCATTGTTTCTACGGATTTCTCGCATTATCCGACTTATGAAGATGCAAAGCGCATTGACAAACTGACAGCGGAAGCAATTAAAAGCGGGAGTTCCAACAATTTAAAGCAATGTTTATCAGAGCACAAACAAAAACGCATCAGCAATTTACAAACAGCGCTCTGTGGTGAACCAGCAGTACTTTGTGCGATGCAAATTGCAGATTCTGCAACCTTCGATTGGGAAATCATTTCTTATTCCAATTCCGGAGACAGTTTTCAAGGAAATACAGATTCGGTGGTTGGATATTATGCAATTCGAGCCGGAAAATCCCTTAAAAGTGAGTTTGAATTATCAAACCAAGCTAAAAAAGCATTACTCAACTATGCCCGTGATATAATACGTCATAAAATAGCTCCTGAAACCTATGATTCTCCCTCGAAAAAGCGTTTGCCTAAATCGTTGTATGAAGCAAGCGGCGCATTTGTCACACTGCATAAAGGCGAAAATTTAAGGGGATGTATCGGTCGCTTTTCGGATGAAAACCCACTGATAGACAATGTCCATAAAATGGCAATTTCAGCTGCGTTTCAAGATCCGCGATTTGAATCGCTTCAGGCATCAGAATTGGAGGAAATCAGCATTGAAATTTCTGTACTAAGCCCATTGAAACGCATTCATGATTTGGATGATTTTACCCTAGGGAAACACGGCATATACATAATAAAACGTGACAAAAACGGGAACATCACAAATAGTGGAACGTTTTTACCGCAAGTTGCCGATTCCCAAAACTGGACAAAATCAGATTTTCTGGGACATTGTTCTCGAGACAAAGCAGGAGTTGGTTGGGACGGATGGAAGAATGCAGAATTATACCGTTACAATGCTTTAATTTTCAGCGACAAAGAGATTTTATGAAAACAAGAGAAGCCGAATTTTATCATAAAACGACAGACGGAACGATAATTTGTGATTTATGCCCACATCATTGTGTGTTGAAAGAAAACAAAATAAGTCCTTGCGGTTCACGCATAATAATTGATGGAAAATTGCATGCGCTTTCCTACGGAAATATTGTCGCACAAGCAATCGATCCGATAGAAAAAAAGCCACTATATCACTTTTTGCCCGGCGAAATGACGTATTCTATAGGCACGCCAGGTTGTAATTTACATTGCAAAAACTGTCAAAATAGCAATATTTCGCAAAGCGATAATCTTGAATTGCAAAACAAGTTTATTACGCCGGAACAGATTGTCCGACAAGCAAAAGCCAATTATTGCAGTTCCATTTCATACACTTATTCAGAACCCACAATTTTTTATGAATTCATGTTAGAAACTGCACAATTGGCACATAAAGAAGGATTAAAAAACATCATGGTAAGCAACGGCTATATCTGCATTGATGCACTCCAACAGCTCCTGCCCTATTTAGATGCAGTAAACATTGACATGAAAGGCTTTTCAGATAGCATTTACAAAAAACTAACGGGAGGATATTTAAATCCTGTTTTATCAAGTATTTTGGCAATAAAAAAAGCAGATATCCATATGGAAATCACCATATTATGCATCCCCGGAATGACAGATGATGCCGCATTGTTGCAGGATTTCACAGAATGGATGGAAACTCATAATATGCGTGATGTACCCTTGCATTTAAGTCGGTTTTTTCCAAGTTATAAGTTGAATCACATTCCAGCCTGTTCTGAAACAAAGCTTTATGAGCTCATTGATATCGCAAAGGAGGAAATGTTTTTTGTGTATCCCGGCAATGTCAGCATAAGTGAAACACATAATTTATATTGTTACAAATGCGGAGAATTATTGATTTCACGAACTCAGGGAAAAACCTCCCCCTACATCAATAATGATGGATCGTGCCCCAAATGTGGCAAAGTAATTATCCCAACATATCAAGGAAATCAGATTCGCTAATGATATTCACATTAAACGATTTTGCTTTTTCAAGTTTACTTGGCCCCATATTATCCCCGGCAAGTAAATAATCTGTTTTAGCAGATACCGAAGATACATTTTTGCCGCCATGTTGCTCAATCATTTTTTTATACTCATCGCGGCTATGCATTTCAAAC
Source organism: Bacteroidota bacterium (assembly GCA_034658655.1). Classification (GTDB taxonomy): domain Bacteria; phylum Bacteroidota; class Bacteroidia; order Bacteroidales; family ML635J-15; genus JAQIBY01. The sequence continues at coordinate 12,434 of JAYEFQ010000002.1, read as the reverse complement.
GTTCCGGAAATCACAAGCTTTTTACCCTTTAGTTTATCGGATTTAGGCATTTCATCAGCGAATTTTTCCAATTGCAACCCATATTGAATTAAGCGTTCTACAATTTCCTGATTTGAGGGTAAATTAAAATAGTCGATTACTGAATTAGCAATTGTTTCTCCTATTTCATCCACCGCAATAAGCTCATCATATTTTGCTGCTGCAAGCTTATAGACATCATTAAAAGCAGCGGCCAATGTTTTGGCATTGGTTTCACCGACATATCGGATTCCGAGTGCATAAATAACTCTCGGGTAAGGAACTGATTTTGAGGCTTCAACTCCACGGATGATATTTTCCGCTGATTTTTGTTTAAAGCGATCTAATGCAATAATTTGTTCACCGTTCAAATCATACAAATCTGCCATGTTTTTAATTAATTCTTCGCGCAAAAATAAATCTACGGTTTCCTCACCAATGCTGTCAATATTCATGGCTTTTCGACTGATGAAATGTTTTATTTTCCCGCGTATTTGAGGAGGACAAGCATTTTCATTGGGGCAAAAATATTTGGCTTCACCTGTTTTTCTCACCAATTCAGTACCACATTCAGGACAATGAGTAATAAATTGAATTGGTTCTGAATTCTCGGCACGTTCAGCTACACCAACAATTTTGGGAATAATTTCTCCTCCTTTTTCAACATACACCAAATCACCAATTCTCAAATCCAGTCGTTGAATCTGATCCTCATTATGTAAAGATGCCCTTTTTACCGTTGTTCCGGCAAGGAAAACAGGTTCCAAATTTGCGACAGGAGTGATTGCTCCTGTTCTGCCGACCTGATATTCTACAGAATTCAAATGAGTTTGCATTTGCTCGGCTTTAAACTTATAGGATATTGCCCAGCGCGGCGATTTTGCTGTCATACCTAAAGCCTCCTGTTTATCATATGAGTTTACTTTCACCACTATTCCGTCAATATCAAAAGGTAAATCCTTTCGTTTTAAATCCCAATCAGAAATAAATTGATGAATATCCTCGAGCGTAGCCGTTTTAATCATATAATCAGGAACTTTAAAACCCCATTCTTTTGCATGCAATAAGGTCTCATAATGCGTATCGGCCGGTGCATCTTCCGCCACCACAAAATACAAAAAGCAATCCAGTCCACGTTTTGCAACCTCACCGGACTTTAACATTTTCAAACTCCCAGCAGCGGCATTGCGAGGATTTGCAAATGGCTGTTCATTATTTTTGATCCGATTATTATTCAATCGCTCAAAAACAGCGTGAGGCATAAAAACCTCACCGCGAATTTCAAAAAAATCAGGATATGAGTTTCCGGAAAGCTGCAAGGGAATACTGCGTATGGTACGGATATTATTGGTAACATCATCGCCTTGTGTACCATCACCTCGTGTTACAGCCCGCAAAAGTTGTCCATCTTCATAAGTTAAACTAATAGATGCTCCGTCATATTTTAATTCCACAACGTATTCAGGTTGAGCCCCAAGTCCTTTTTTCACACGAGCAGCAAACGCCTCAAGTTCTTCCCGCGAATAAGTATTTGCGAGAGAAAGCATTGGAAAACGATGTTTCACTTGCTTAAACTCATGGCTTAAATCACTGCCAACACGTTTCGTCGGAGAATTGATATCGTCGTATTCAGGATGATTGTCTTCTAACTCTTGCAACGACTTCATCAACATATCGTATTCGAAATCCGTAATCTCAGGTTGAGCTAAAACATAGTATTTATGATTGTGTGTCCGAAGTTCTGACCTTAAAGTTTCAATGCGTTTTTGGATGTCATTCATGATGAAAAATTTTGCCTGATAAAGATAAAGAGTTTAAGGGGAATCGCAAAGACAAAATGACGCACTTTTTTGAACTCTCCCAGCTAGTAATACTTGCAATTTTGATTAATAAATGGTATAACTTAAAAACCCACAAACATTTAGTCGTATTTGTGCATTTTATCTTCAATAGTAACATTATTTTTACTGTGACTTTGAATTTTGATATTACAAATGAGATTTTCAGCACCTTCATTATAGCAAGCTTGCTGCACTTTTTCAACCACATTCATGACATCTACATAATTGCCTTCTATCACAGTTTCAAAAGGGCAGACTTTAAATTTCAATCCTGAATTTTGGATTTGTTTTATTGCCTCATCAACAACTTCATAGGCATGTTTTTCACCACCAAAAGGCAAAACCTGTATGGCAAGATTAATCTGTTTGTTCTTCATTTTCAGTGTCTCCTTCTTCTAAACGTTTTTCAACAAATTCTTCCACTTCATCAACGCTCATTCGTTTTACATTCGTAATTAAAAAACTATCGCTGAGCACATCCCCAAATTCATTAACTTGCTCAATTACACCATGAAACAGCTCTCCAATACTGATATCAATAGGAATTAAACAGGAAAACATAAAATATGCATTGTAGAAGTTATGCTCCTCAAATTCTGTATTGTGCTTGTCGAATTGATATTTTATTTCTTTAAGAATCAAGCCTTGCTCCTGTTTTGAAAATACACGACTTTTGTCATCTGTCATTATTACGGCAAAATATCTCAGCTTATTTTCTTTTCCACCAAGCCCACTTGAAATATATACCATATCTTCATCTGTAAGCGAGGACTCAATACTCATCAGTGATTCTTGATATGCCAAATATGACCAATCAGAAAGCTGTTTGTTGGGCTTTTTCATGTACTTTTCCAAAATGCGAAAACATTTTACCTCCTCAAAAGAAGCAAGTTGATTTAATAGGCTGCGTTTTGTTTCAATCTCAACATCTGGCTTTAATAAATCATCCGCACGGTCAAGCACCTGCTCAAGATCAGGCAAATCTTTTTTAATTTGTGTTGATTTTTCAAAATAGGACATTTGCACCTCAATATCAACTTGTCGTTCCATGATGCGCAATTTGTCCTTTTTATCGACAAGAAGTTTTTGTAGTTTTTCGTATGCTTCCTGTCCACTAATTTCTTTCATAAAAATCCTTTCTTGCATTTAAAAAATGAATTCAAAACGCATGATATAAAAAATCAGTATCTAATTTGTCGAAAATACTTACGCTTCAGGTTCAGCCACATCAAGTACTTTTCCAGTAAAATACAAAGTTTCTCCAGCAAGGGGATGATTAAAATCTACAACCACTCGATCTTCCTCAATTTCGGTTATAAATCCGTCATACTGATTGTCTTCGTCATCTTCCATTGGGAAATATGCACCCAATTCAAAATCGACTTTATCTTCTCCAACCAATTCATGAAATTCTTCTTCAGTAAATTCAATAAGTGCATCCGGATCGTAATCGCCAAAGGCATCAGCAGCAACTATTTCAATGCGAAAATCTTCACCAGCTTGCTTTCCAATTAACTGATTTTCAAAAATTTCTAACATAGAATCATCGCCAATAACAAAAACTTCGGGTTCATTTTCTCTGGTTTCTTCAACCAATTCTCCTTCAAAAGATTCTAATCGTAATTGATACTGAACTTTAACTTGTTTTCCTTTTGTAATTTCCATAATGATAATTTTAGCTCAATATATTAATTTTTTTCAGATTTTGTGTAATTATTTGATTTTTCTGTTTCAATTGCAGATTTTTTGTTTTGTCAAAAATGCCATTAAAAAACATCAATGCTCCCATAAATATTACTGTGATTGTAATTTGATTCATTGTTTAAAACTTAGTGTGTTAAAGAAATAAAATTATTTTAGATGCATCACCTCTGTCTTACCGGCTTTTTATTTACACGGCTAGACGAAGTACTTGGCTTACGTGAAGGGACTCTTGGATGGTTATTATCATTTTGAGCATTCGGACGGTAAGGTTTTGGTGGAGGTGGATTGTAATGAGTTTGTGGATGTGGCGCAGGTGGAAAGTGTTGATTTACAATAACAATCGGCTCTGGTGCCGGATGAAAATTAACATCGCTTGCCTCACAATATGCTCCTTCATAAACAACAATGCAGGATGAAAAAAGTAAAATAATTAGTATAGCGAGAAATAGTAAATTTTTAGACATCATATAGGCATATTTAGATACTATCTATATCAAAAAGCATACCAAATATGGCAATCCTTTTGGAAAGTGTCAAGTAAAAACACAGAAAAACCTAAATTTAGCACAATAACAAAAAATGATATTAAAAATAACTAAAATAAAAATTTAATTTATGCTTGACTTCAATCATAAAAAAGCAATCTTTTAGATAATGCCAACAAGAAAACTAGTGTTTTATTAATCTCTAACCTACCTATCGGCAAACAAGTAAGAAAATGTCAAAAATAAAGTGTTATATTGCGATGTATCGATTCACCAGTCGGCGGAGAGATGAACCCAACCGAAATATAATATTTGGCATTTTCTTGCAGAAACTAGTTATTAATAAATTCACTCAAGTTTGATTTAAGAATATTGGTTAATTCAGGTGAATTTTCTGCTTCGGTCTTACAGTAAAGCATTCCGAATACCGGATATTCTTTATAATTCGTTTTTCGCATTTCCAATGGTTCAGAAAACCCTTTGACCAATTTATCGTAATCGAAATGGTTAATTTCCTCACCATCTATACCTGTGCTATTATCCAAAATTACAATACTGGTTACTTTATCGTCTGCATTGTCAAGAATTTGATTCCAATCTGGTTTTTCACGTTTGAAAAAGATTTCATAAATATTGATGCCAAATGCATGGTAAGCTAAGTCGGGAGATGAACACCATCCACCAAAACGCATAGGATTTATTTCAATAGGAATAATCTTCCCGTCAGCAGTTTTACGTACTTCAACATGGGTAGGAAAATTTTTGACATGAACTAGCGCTGCGATATTATTCATAAAGCGCTGTATTGCATCAAAATTCTCTTTGATAATTTGTTTGGATGTAAAATAATGTCTATCGCTAACATCTTTACCTGAAGAAAAAACATGTTTTAAGATGTTAGTAATAACAGGCTCACCCTCTTGATTAAAATAGCAATCAATCGCAAATTCTTCCCCTTGAATAATTTCTTCAATAATAAATTCTGATGTATTAATTACCTCAATTGGATATACAGATTTGTTTTTTTCAATTTCATTTTGAATTGTTTGTAGTGTTGGTTGCCATTCTTCGACATTTTCAACTGTATGTACACCCATAGAGAAGAATCCAATTGCAGGTTTTATTATGAAAGGGAATTTTAAGTTAGCAACATCCAAAGATGGTAAATTTTCAAATTTCACTCCCATAAAGAAAAAGTTAGGATACAATTTTTTTATGGTTTCACGAAAAGTAATTTTATTTTTGAATTGGTGAATACTACTTGGTAAGTCAGAAAAATTCAAATTTTGTTCTATCCAGCTAATATTATTTTCTGAATTAGAAAAAATCAGAGCATTTTCATTCTGACGCTTTTCATTAACAACATCTTTAGCAGAAATAAACTGAATGTCCTTTCTATTTATCATCTGTTTTGCTACATCTGTATTTAAAACATGAATTTGATTTTTAACAACAGTATCTTCTAAAAAACCTGATACATATGGTTTATCAAGTAAAATTATATTTTTCATTTTTCAAATTTTAGGAAACAAAGTTAAGTTTTATTTAGCACCAAAAAAATGACAATGAAAATTTTGAGCTTTTTCATTATTATTTAGTCTCTGTCCATTTAGTCGGAGTCTGAATCAGAATGTTCGAGTTCAAAGTGCCATGCTAAACCTACCGAAGTGCCTGTCCCGCATTTAATCAGAAGCTTGTGAAGTATTTTAAATCAAGAAGTCTGACAGCTGGTAGAAACACCGCTTACATTAATTAATATTGTGAGTAAATCAAACTTTATGGACAGATTCTACTTATTTCAAAAAGCATACTAAACATGACAATCTTTTTGGAAAATATCAAGTAAAAAAACAAAATAACTATCTGATAATCAGTCGTCATACTTCTGTTTCACATTTTAATGCACAAAACAAAAAAACACAACTATTTTCAAATCTTCACGTATAATATTGCGATAAAACAATTTATAGGGAATATAATAGAATTAACATATCCCCTATTTTTTAAAAATAAATTGCAATGAAATTAACTGAAACAAATTACAGCAAAATAATCAATACATTTTCACCAAGTGATTGGAACCCATTATTGGAATTAATTCCTGAAATTGAAAAAAGCACAAAATTTGGGGAGATGAAAGGCGGTGAGAAAACACAGGATGGCACAATTAACATGCCCTATTGGCATGAATCAGCGTTGGTTTCCCGCTTTCAAGAAACCGCGTATGAATTACCAATTATCATAAATTATAATTGGAATGCATGGGAAGCAGGTCGCAAAATGATAGACGATGCAGATTTTAATTATGACAGCATTGATATTCCAACAAAGTGCAAGCTAATTACACTGATTATTCGCAGCAATCGCTTTTTTGATGGCGCATTAATTTCAGCCTTTGAATCAGGCCTGATTTTGAAATTACTAAAATCAATCAAACGGCAAGTGAAAAGTGAGTAAAATGCAAGGGGTTTAGAATGCTTGCTATCGCTACATTAGATGCTTTTTCAGAATTAACCATTCCCCAATTCCCAAATGTACGGTATCACTTCGTTTTTGCGTGAATAAAGCGGGTTAATCTATTTAATAGCGATTTAGTATAACTTATTTTTTAATAAATTTCAGAACATTTGTAAAGTTATTTGTCCTTATTTTAATAAAATACAGTCCTTTTTTTAATCTATTAATATCAAAAGTTTGTGTTGTACTAGTTTTTTGCAATAATGGTGTTAATACTAGTTTACCAGTAATATCCAAAATCTCGATATTATTAATTAATAATTTTTCGCTATTAATTGTTAAGTTATTTGTTGCAGGGTTTGGATATATTTTAATTATGTTATCATTACTATATTCATCTATACCAATACAATCTTGTATTTCTATATTAATAGTATCTTTTGATTCGCAATTAAACACTGATGCCTTATTTACAACAGAAACAATAAAAGTATGTATTCCTATACCATAGTGAATTGAATCAACTATTAAAGTATGAGTAGTGTCTCCTGTGTTCCAAATAAAATCAAATTTGTTGTATAAATCACTTTCATTGTAATTATTTGCGACAAGTTCAACAGATTGGTTACAACAAATAACAGTATCGTCAGGTAATAACGCAGGATATTGATTATTTTCCACATAAAAAGTTGGTGATTTTGCAGTACAGCCATAGTTATCGGTTACTATAATATTATATCCATAATAAGGGAATCCATAAATACTTTGTGTTGTATCTCCGTTATTCCACAGGTAGTAATTATACTGGTTTGCTGTTATCAATATACTATCATTGGTTGCTGCACAATATTCTATGTTAGAAATTGGTTCGGGTTTATCATATAATATATTTATTGTGTCTGAATATGTATTGGTTCCAATTGTTACTGTTACAGTATAACTATTGTTTCCAACCGAAGTTAATGTATCAATTGAAATTGAAGATGAATCTGAGCCTGTTGACCATTGATAACTATCGTACCCAAGACCAATATCATACACATAAGAATTTTCTTGAAAATATTGGTTATAATAACAAAACACCGTATCGTTACCTGCGTTAAATACAGGATTATCAAATTCATCGGCACCAATACAAGGTGGGTTATTTCTTGTTTCACCATCAATATCTGTTGTAATTTCTGGTATTGCTATTCCTGTTTGATAAAGTAATGCTGAGTTTGTGTGTAAATCGGTACCCGAAACAAAATCGGGCATAAACGAAACGGAATTGGAATCCATTCCTGTTGATATTTGCCAGTCGTTAAAATCAAAATAAGAACTGTTGCTATACAAATTATTATAATCAGATGTAATTGTATAGAGAGAATAAATAACTCGTTCAGTAATAAGATTAACTAAATTATTATTAGTAATAATTGAAGTTGATGCAGATACTGTAACAGGAGAAGAATAATAATTACCATCGCCATAACAAAATACGGTGTTATTATAAAGTATAGAAAAACTACTTGAATAATAACCATATACATGAGCATTTTGAATTGCCTTCAATGAAATAAAATTATTAGCAATAATATTATGTGATGAAAAATTTTCTATTCCATAACAGTTAGATTCAGACGATGATAAGGATATTATATTTGAAGATATATTTAAAGAATCTATACCACTAGAATATATTCCATAATTAGGATTATTATAACTTTCGATGGTATTGTTTTTTATAATTTGAATATTACTTACGCCGTTAAGATAAATACCAGCATAGCTTTGATTATAAAACTTATTGTAAGATGATATAAAATTATTTTTAACATCACCTGACCAGCCAAAATCAAAATCAATTCCATAACTACCATCAACAATATAGTTATTGTTAAAATTGATAGACATTGTGTCTATTTCGTTTAAATTATCAGAGTAAATACAAGCAATTTGATTGTCATCAGATATAGTATGAGAGCCAATAATTTGATTATTGGAAACAACAATATTTTTAATTAAATCTTCAAATACAATTACCCGAGCAAAACTTGTATCTAAAGCTTTAAAGGTCATGTTTTTAAATATTAAGTTTTCAATTGTTTTTAATTTTACTACATAATTGTTTAATGAATCCGCATCGTATTGCAAAACAACATCAGTGCTATCGCCTGATTGTGATTGGAATGTAATTGTCCAAGCCGAAGAATCTGATGAAATATAATACCCGTCAATATTTAACTGTTCGTCATAATTTCCGGTTTCTACATTAAAAACAATTGAACTGTCCATTCCACAATCAAGAAGTGTTTGTAAAGCATTATCAAAACTAGAATAATCGCCAGTTGTTCCAATGGTATAATTCCCGGATAAAGGTCCATTGCAAGACGATGTAAATTCGTCGGCACCAATATCCGGTGTAGTAATATTTCGCGGCTCACCATCTATGTCATCAGTTATTAACGCCAGTGGTGTTCCTGCATTATCAACAAAAATAGAATTGGTATGTAGGTCTGTATTTCCAATAAAACTTGGTACTGCAAAAATCGAGTTTACATCTAAACCTGTAGCAGATTGACAAGTAGAAAGATCGAAGCTATTATTATCAGAATAAAAACAATTAAAATCGCTGTTTAAAGAAGTAAGTGATTGTACTTTTATTGGATTATTATTTTTATTTATTATTATATTATTTTTAAGATTAATATTATCGGTAGTATATAAATAAACAGCCTGTTCGGTACCTGTAATATTAATACTATTATAATAAACATTAGTAAAACTTGAGCTATAAAACAGGCCAATACCACTATGATTCCATGCATAACTAATATTGCCTGATATAAAATTATTTGTTATAAAATTTCTATTTTCAGTATCGCCCAAACAATGATCGAAAAAGATACCATTCTCTGCCTCGCTTAAACGAATATCATTAGCATTAATATTAATATTTGTGCTTTCTTTTAAATATATTCCATTAGATGGAGAATTAATAATATTGTTTAAAATAGAAGCTTTATTACTATATTCAATATAAATACTATTTGAGTTTTGATTATTAAAGATATTATTATCTATAATAGTAGATTGTTCGGTTTCGGTATTTCCACGTAAATAGATAGCATTATTCCCATTTACAAATCTATTATTTTGAACTACAAAGCTTGAGTCGTTATAAACACCAGAATAAATATATGTAGAAAGACTTGTGTCTGAAGAAAAAGCATTTCCGCTAAAGGTATTATTACAAGCATTTGTATCGAGAATAATAAATTTTTCGGCACTATCGCTTGTAAATGTAAGATGATTAAATCTTAAATAATCTGCTCCGTTAAGATTAAATAAATAATCGGTAGAATCGGTGGTTAATATAACATCGGTACTATCGCCTGTTTGCGATTGAAAAGTAACTGAATAAGGTATTGTTGCATAATTAACACTATCAATTTGGTATTGAGATGTGTATATTCCAGACTTAATATCAAAAATAACATCGCAACTTATTCCACAAGAATTTAAACTATCAACAGCTTCTTTAAGGGTGGCATAATCTGATGGAGCAGAACCTACAACATAAGTTCCACAAAGTGGATTTGTTGCATAAATTGTTTTAACCAAGGTATCGTTTTCGTTTTTATAGTCGTTTAATCCATTAGGTAAATCTGTCCATATTTTTATGGTATGTTCTCCATAGGTGTAGCTTTCATTGCCGATAATAATATCCGGTTCAGTACCGTAGCAGACTAAACTGCCTGTCCAGTTAAATGTGTGTATTGTTCCATTATCAATTTTGTAATTTATTTCTGCTGATGTAATAATATCTGTTCCAAAATTTTTAAGTGAAACTTTAATATCGTTATTTCCTATGTTTACATAACTTGGTGTTTCAACTTCGGTAACTCCTGCATCAATTGGGATTAAATAATATAATCTAATATCAGCCGCTCTAGTAGAAGAAGAACCAATTGTAGGTAGACTTGAATTATCATCGGCCCTAATAGTTATCCCATTAATATAATCTGAAGCTTTAAAAGCTGTTGGAGTATAATTCCAAGCAGAATTATTTCTGTAATGAACAACTAAATTATTATCGTTATAATTAAAAATTGTATCAAAACTTAGCTTTTTCCAACCATTTCCATTGCTCATATCATAATTTCCCGAATAAACTTTATTAAATAAATTTTCGTTAGGTAAATTGTTTGTTGAGTAAATATTATCGGTTGTTTGTTTTAAATAGATTGTTTGATTCGCTCTATTATTACCTTGTGTAAGATTATTAAAAGCTATACCACAAATTTTTCCGGAAATTATTGAATCTTCCTTGTATATTGATGAAAACCAGCTGTATTTATTTATAATACCATTGGTCGAATTTGAAACATTATCTCCTATTTCAATATAATCGGCAACTAAAATTGTTTTTGTTAATGTATCGTTATTATTAAAACTGTCAGTGCCTTCATTTGGATTGCTTGTCCATGCTTTAATTTGGTAAGTACCTGGTGCGAAATCATAATCATCTAAAAGTAAAATATCATTTGAAATTTGTCCTGTATAAACAGTACCATTCCAATTTATTGTTGTTTGTGGAACTCCATCTAACTCCCACTCTATATTGCATGAAGTTATAGTATCACCCATATAATTTCTAAAATTTAATGATAAATCATTTATTCCTGGAAGAATATTATTCTGTGATAAATCATTTATTCCAACATCAAGACCCGAATCGAAACCAAGATACACTATTGGCATTTCGCTAATTAATGTACCATTACCTGTCGGAAAACTACCATCTTGTTGATTATGTTTACAAATATTTAAATAATTAACATCTGCATAATCCGTAAACAAATCATGACCACTTGCTGTTTCATCTCTATTTTCGATATGTATTATTAAGTTTTCTGTATTGTCGTAATTAAATGGTGTTGTTAAATTAATCTCTGTAAAACCTGCAACTTGAATTACTTCGTACATTATTGTTCCATCGTAAACAAATGTCATTGAATTAACGTCTGGATATCCTGCATCAGAAAATTCAATATTATTAGTGGTTGCCATATATACTCGTTGATTTAATGCAACATCAGGACTTGTTTGAAACGAAGATAACTCGTAAGTAATTTTAACAATATCGCCATGAGCCATAATTTCTTCTTTTGGATATATTGTTGTACACCAATTATAATCGTATTGATTATTGTAAGGTAATTCAACTGATGAGGCTCCTTGAAGAGTACCAACTTGCACAGGATATTGTGCAAAGCTTATTGTTGTTATAAAAGCGCTTATTATTATAAGGTATAATGTTTTCATTATTTTGAGTTTATTAGTAATCAGAGTCAAATATAAGAAAAATCGTTGGTTACAAACAATTATGGCAGTATTTATTTGTATCTACACAAAAGAAATCGCATGAATAATGTGGGATAGGACAATTCAGAAACAACTTTTTTAACAAATGCAATAAAAACCCAAGAATCTGCTTGTTTTTTTTTTGCAAAACTTTTATTATCTTGTCGAAACAAACTCGATTGTAAATGCTTACACTTATTACAAATAATTAGTGTACGGATAGTAAGGATTGATTAGTAAGTGTTTGTGAATAAAGGTGTGTATATAAATGAGTTATATGGTATTAATAAATAAAAACTGAATATAAAAAAAAAGTCTTTTGTCCTAATTATTTAATTTCAAAATATGATACAAAAAAAAAGGAGATTATTAATAGAAAAAATAATTAATTGATTAGTTGCACCACGTTGTTGATTAGCTTTCTGCCTTTTTTTGTGTAGTGAAGCGTAGCGAAACGGAACAAAAAAAGGCAGAAAGCTATGCGAAAAAATGACAACTTGTTTTAAATTTGTATAACTTTAAAAAACACAAAAATGAAACAAGTTTATCATTCTAACGCAACCACAAATATACGATTGCG
>JAYEFQ010000001.1:0-7237 GCA_034658655.1 Bacteroidota bacterium | reverse complement strand
TTAATGGTAAAATCCAAGAAATAAAAATAACTGCCAGAGGTTACAGAAAATTTCAAAACTTTAGAAGTGCTATCCTATTTTTTCACGGGGGGTTAAATCTTTACCCATTAAAATGGTAGTAGAACCATTTTTTTAATAAAAGTTTGTCATATAAAAATAGCATAATAAAACAGCCTATTCCGATTCCGGTAAAAATCATCCAAATATCTGATGGATTATAGGTTTCCCAAAGATACTCTGTTAACTCCCCGGCGTTCATTCCCAGTGCATCTTGCCCAATAACCAATAAATCAGTTTTTGTAAATGAATCGCTGATTTCCGGCACTTCAATGCCACGGTTTAATAAATCTTTTGTCAACAATACGGATTTATCGGACATTTCCCCATATAATCCTCCGGATAACCATCCGGCAAGGTAGTTCCCTCCTGCCATTGGAAGAAATGAACAGCCCATATACAAAGCCACTTTATCTTTAGGTGCAATTTTACCAATGTATTCTGTAATTTTAGGACTACTCGCCATCTCACCCAGCCCAAAAACAAGAATGGTGATGAATAAATACATTGGGTTACTTTGCATAAATGTTAAACCCAAACCGATTGCACTGACAAGAAAACCTGTCATCATAGCATTAACCGGTCGCCATTTCATCACTCCCCAGGAAACAAGCAGTTGAAAAATAATAATATATAGAGCGTCGATATTTGTCATCATTTCAGGAGCAATTGTTTTTTCTGGAGTACCGGCATTACGTGCTAGCCAAGGCCAGAATTGATATATTTTGTCATAAACTATGCTTGTATCCATCCAATCGGCAATGTAAACCGGAAGCGTGTAAAACAGTTGATTATACATTGTCCAGAAACCAACAATAATAAAAAGAAATAATACAAATTTTGCGTCTGATAAAGCCAACGCGATATTTTTAATAACTTGCTTAATTTCCTGACCAACGGAGATTCCTTTTTTCTCAGCACCTTCGTCTTTATCAAAAAACAAGAGTGTTAGCAAAGTGTTTACAATCATTAGTGCGGCAGCAAAATAAAATACATTTGACCAACTGATAATTCGCAATTTTGCAGCGGTAATTGGACCAATAAAAGCACCGATATTAACCATCATATAAAAAATTCCGAACCCGATAGATGACGTTTTCTCCGTTGTTGTTTTTGCAACTGTTGCAGATATGATTGGTTTAAACAAGCCCGCTCCTACTGCTGTAATAGAAAATGCCAAAAACATTCCGTTATAAGATGTAAAAAATCCCATACATGCATATCCAACGGCAAGAAAACTAAAGGAAATAAATAACATTCGTCGAAAGCCAAAACGATCGGCAATTGCACCAGTTATCACTGGCATAAGATATAATGTTCCAACAATAATTCCCATCATCGTGCCTTTTTGCGCTTGGGTAAAACCAAGGGCGCCTTCAGCTTTTGAGCCAGTTAAGTACAATGCCAGAACCATGAACATTCCATACCATGCATAGCGTTCAAAAAGCTCGAGGGTATTAGCTATCCAAAATTTTCGTGGAAATCGTTGAAACACATTCATCACAAACAAAATTAAACAATAAAAGCATCGAACAGGCTTTTGTTGATGCTTTTATTGAAATCGTATTAAATAATATTATTTTTCAGCCATTTTCCGACCGGCTCTGAGTGCTTTAATATTCACTTCAACAACCTCATCACCTTTACGTCCGAAAAGCTCATTCAATGCATCTTCCAGCTCGCTCATTTCCATTTTCAGGAAAGGCGAAGCTGCGCCAAGCATCACAATATTTGATGTTCTTGCTGAGCCCACTTCATCTTTAGCAATTTGATCTGCATTAATTGCAACATGGTGATTCATCCCTTCGATTTCCTTCATTACATCTTCCATTTCTGGATAGTTTGGAATATTAACAAAAGGCTTTGTATTGGTAATCAAATATCCGTCCTTTTTCAAGAAAGGCAAATATCTCAATGATTCCATTGGTTCAACAGAAATAATCATATCTGCACCGCCTTTTACAATTAAATCAGAATGAATAGGTTTATCTGAAATCCGAAGATTTGACTGCACATCGCCTCCCCTTTGACTCATTCCATGCACTTCAGCTTGTTTAAGATAAAGGCCTTTATTTACAGCGGCAGTTCCGATTACTGCGGCGATAGTCAGAATTCCCTGACCACCAACGCCTGCTAATATTATGTCAATTTTCATGGTATCAATTTTTAATAATTCTTATTTCTTTTTCGCTTTGTATTTTGCACGATTTCTACGTGCAGCAGTTTGAACACACTCACGCTGTGGAATGATTACACTTATCCCTTTATGCTCAAGTTCTTCTTTCATAATTTGAACATTTGTATCATGATGTTTTTTTAGAGGATTCATAGCCCGAAGGTGTGCTTCAGAAACTCCAAGTCCTTTTACGATATCAAACAAGCGACCTTCAGCTTGTGATTTTTGACCACCTGTCATCCCGGTTGTAGAGTTATCAGAAATAATCACAACAATTGGAGAGTCTTTAATTACTGCATCCAAAAGTCCTGTCATGCCAGAATGAGTAAATGTTGAGTCCCCAATCACTGCAACAGCAGGAACAAGTCCTGCATCAGCAGCACCAATAGCCATTGTAATTGATGCACCCATATCAATACAAGAGTTAATTGCATTAAATGGAGCAAGTGCACCTAAAGTATAACAACCAATATCTGAGAAAACGCGACCTTTCCCGAAAGGCTTAATAGCCTCATTCAGTGCATTATAAACGTCTTTATGCCCACATCCTGGGCAAAGTGCGGGTGGACGTCCTACAATTACTTCAGGAATTGGTTTTCCCTCTTTTATTTCAATACCTAATGAATGGGCAACTAATTCAGAATTCAATTCTCCGTCACGTGGTAATTCACCACTTAAGCGGCCATAAACAGGTTTGCCTTCATCAAAATATCCACGTACTAATCTTTCAATAAGAGGTTGTCCTTCTTCCAAAACGAGAAGAGCATCACAATTATCTTTTAATTTTTCAATTTTCTTGCGTGGTAATGGGTATTGAGAAATTTTTACAACATCATAAGGGCATCCATCAGGATAATTTTCCATAAGATAGTTATAAGTAATACCACATGCAATGATTCCTAATTTTTTATCTGTACCTTTTTCATAACGGTTAAATTCTGAATCATCAGATGCTTCCTCCATTACTGGTTGCATTTCGAGTAATTTTTTATAATTCTCACGTGCAATTAATGGTAACAAAATAAATTGTCTTGGATTTTTTGGAAACGATCCTTTTAATTCAGGTTGTGGAATTTTTCGTTCAACTCCTGATCGAGAGTGCGCCAAACGAGTTGTAATGCGAAGCAAAACAGGAGTATTCATTTTTTCAGACAACTTAAACGCATTAAAAGCCATATCATAAGCCTCTTGCTGAGTTGCTGGTTCTAAAATAGGAATTAAACTAAAGTCACCATAAAAACGGCTGTCTTGTTCGTTTTGTGATGAGTGCATGCTTGGATCATCAGCAGCGAGAATCACTAACCCTCCATTTACACCTGTTATAGCAGCATTCACAAATGCATCTGCTGCAACATTAACGCCAACATGTTTCATACATGCCATAGAACGTTTTCCAGCGTATGACATTCCTACTGCAGCTTCAGTGGCAGTTTTTTCATTTGCTGACCATTGTCTATGAATGTCTTTTTCAGCAGCTTCTTTTGAATGCTGAACATACTCCATGATTTCAGTTGACGGAGTTCCCGGATAAGCATAGCACCCAGACATCCCGCCATCAATTGCCCCCTGAGCAATTGCTTCGTCTCCTAACAACAATAATTTTTGCATAATATTTCTTTTCTTATTTCTTTATGGTGGACGAAAATAATAAAAATACTGATAAAAATGTATGTCAAATAACAGCTATTCACCAATTATTGTAATTATTATATTTCTACGAGAGGAATTACGCCTAAATTCGCATAAAAAGATGCCTTGCCATGTTCCAAGAGCTAAACGTCCGTCTTTAATTGGAATTGTCAGGCTTTGTCCGATCAATGACGATTTAATATGCGCTGGCATATCATCAGGTCCCTCGTCGATATGTTTAAAGTTCGGATCATGCTCTGGCACAAGTTTATCAAGAAAATACCGAAAATCAGCCTGCACATCTTGTGATGCATTTTCATTTATACATAATCCAGCACTGGTATGCTTTAAAAAGACATTAACAAGCCCCTGTTGAGGAAGGAATGGAATAGCAGCCTCAATACGTTCGCTTATTAGATTGAAGCCATATTCCATGGGTTGCAACCTTATTTCAATTTGATGCGTCATATTTTAAATTTATGCAAAAATATCAAAACATTAGAAAAACTTAAATGTTATTTTATAAAAATTGCATATATTTGCAAAACTGAGAATAAAATTAACGATTTAGAAATGAAAGACTTACTGAAATCACTCGGATTACTTGGAATGATTACCATTATGAGCATAGCTTCTATTCAGGCAAATGCTTCAAATGACCGTAAATTATGGAAAAACGCAGAGGAAGCGCTAACACTAGGCGAATATGAATCTGCTCTCACCAATTATAAGATGATTTACGAGAATAATAAAGAAAATTATAACATGGCCTTTAAAATTGGTTTTTGTTATCTGCATACAGAAAAAGTTAATAATATTGAGTTTGCAATTAATTACCTTTCAGAAGCGCAACCCCATATTGACAAAAATTATAAAGATAAATTTAAAGAAAAAGCAGCTCCACCGGAAACAGAATATTACCTTGGTGTTGCTCATAGACTAAAATCAGATTATTCCAAAGCGATTGATTATTTTAAAGCGTATAAAGCCTATGACAAACGAAACTTAAAAACATTAACTGATGATTTAATTAATAAAGAAATTCAGAGTTGTGAATTCTCCCAATCAAATCCACCACAAAAATACAAGGTCGAAATTTACAATTTTGACGTTAATATACCAGACGGTCAATATTTAAGATGTCCGGTTATCTCAGGCAATGATTCAGTTTTTGTATATACTTTAGGAACTCAAAATATTTTTCCACCAGACATCAATACCGATCGCGATTTGTATTACTTGCCTGTTGATGATATCTATTATTCAACATGGGAAAATGACAAATGGTCTGAACCAAGAAATATCTCCAAAGATTTAAATCTCGAAGGTTTTACAATGCCTACATCTTTATCTTATGATGGAAAAACATTGCTTTTAGTTCATGATGATAATGACAACGGAAACATTTACATTTCAACTTTTGAAAATGGAAGTTGGACAAACGCTGAAAAATTGAATAAAAATATCAACTCCCGAAAATGGGAATCCCACGCAACAATTGCCAAAACAAATGACAAGTTATATTTCACATCAGCAAAAAAAGGTGGAAAAGGTGATCTTGATCTGTATGTATCAGAATTAACCGAAGAAGGTGGCTGGGGAGTACCTATGACAATTGGAGACAATTTGAATACCGAGTTCCATGAAGAAACCCCTTTCCTTATTGATGGTGGAAACCAACTCTATTTCGCATCCGAAGGACATGGCAATATGGGTGGTTTTGATATGTTTGTTTCTGTTTTTGATTCCATTGAAAATGAATGGGCAAAACCGAAAAATCTCGGCTTCCCTTATAACACTGTTGGAAATGATTTAGCATATATTGTAACATTTCAAGACAAATTCATTTATTGTCCTCAAAATTCAAACAAACGTCGTGATGGTATAGATGCATCTGATTGTTTTAGTCTTCACATGCCTTACGAAGACAAACTCATTTCCCTTAAAGGACAAATCTACATTCCCGAACTCAACAACGATATCCCAAAAGACCTCGTAATTGCTGCAATTGATAACGAAACAGGTGATACGGTACAATTTGTAGAACCTTCAGAAGATGGATCATTCATTATTGAAGACTTGACTGTTGGAGAAGTTACCTTAGTTGCAATGAGCTCTGAAAGCATAGAAAATCAAACTATTGAAGTTGTTGTTCCTAAAGACTTCTCAGACATTGAGTACCCACTTGATATTTACCTGAATGCTTCAAAACTTGCACTTAGACCTGATGAGCCCACAGAAGCAGAAGTTGCTCTAGTAATTAAACATGTATTGTTTGATTTTGATAAATACAATATTAAAACAGAATACCAACAAAATTTAAATAGCCTTGCTGATTTCATGAAAGAACATGAAGATTTCAAAATTGAAATTCAAGGACATACAGATCATTTTGGTACCAGTTCCTACAACCAATGGCTTGGACGCATGCGCGCTCAATCAATAAAATCATATCTCACGCAGAAAGGTGTAAAAGCTGAAAACCTTGCAATTGTAACATTCGGTGAAGAAAAGCCAATTGCAAAAGAACTTAAAACAGATGAATCAAGACGCTTTAACCGCCGTGGAATGATTACAGTGAAATCTGATATTGAAACTGTTAGAGTAGAAGTTGAAGAAGTTCCGGTACCGGATCAATACAAACTATAAAATAGAAATAAAATATTTTCAAACAGGCTATTCAATTTGAGTAGCCTGTTTTTCTTTAAGATTTCTTTAAGATTACAGAATAATACACCGAGAAATAAATACGTTTGAATACATTGTGAGATTAACGGATTTAACTAAATTTGCAATATTACAAGCAGAGATATTAAAACTATGAAAAAACGATTCGGAATATTCGTTTTACTAATATTGTGTGCAAAGCTTATGCTTGCGCAGGATGTTAACTTTATTGCCAACGCAAAAACCATGGTGCAACAGGGTGAGAATTTCTATCTTAAATATGAAATTAATCAAAAGGCCAGTAATTTTAACATTCCAAACTTAGATCCTTTTAAGGTTCTCACTGGCCCCTCCCAATCAACATCCTCATCAACACAAATAAATAATGGAAATGTTACTCACTCATACTCCTTTTCATACACTTATGTTTTAAAAGCACCACAAAAAACTGGCAAATATCAACTACAGCCAGCACAAGCAATTGTTGGTGGAAAAACCCATAAATCCAATCAGCTCATAATACAAGTTGTTGCAGGAAATAGCGGCACTCAAAATCAATCTCAAAGCAAACAAACACAAGCAACCCAAAACACATCACAAACTAGTGGCACTAATCACTTTGTGCGTTTATCATTAAATAAAACAACAGCCTATCAAGGGGAAGCTATTTACGGTAGTTTCAAAATGTATTTATCGAATCGAAACTTA